>CAIXXI010000031.1 GCA_903923345.1 uncultured Burkholderiales bacterium
TCGATCAGGATGGTGTTGGCCCGCGCCAGCGCATCGAACAACTCGGCCATCCAGTCATGCGGCTCGATCTGGATGGTCCAAGGATTGAAGGACAGGCCCAGCGGGCCTTCGACCACGCCGCGCGAAAAGGCCTCCCAGTCGATCTCGGGATAGGCGGACAGATGCGCATTGAAGTTGCCGACCGCTCCGTTCATCTTGGCCTGTGCCTGCACGGAGGCGATGCGCTCACGGGCGATTTTCAGGCGCGCCACCACGTTGGCAAGCTCCTTGCCCAGCGTGGTCGGTGTCGCGGGCTGACCATGAGTGCGCGAAAGCATCGGGCGCTCGGCCTGCGCGTGCGCCATTGCACGCAGCTTTGCGATCACCGCATCGAGCGCAGGCAACAGCACAGTGTCGCGCGCAGCGCTCAGCATCAGCGCATGCGAGGTGTTGTTGATGTCTTCGGAAGTGCAGGCGAAATGGATGAACTCGGCCGCCGGTTCGAGTTGCGGGTCGCCCTTCACACACTCCTTCAGGAAATACTCAACCGCCTTGACGTCATGGTTGGTGACCGCCTCGATCGCCTTGACCCGGGCTGCCTGCTCGGCGCCAAACCCTGAAACGATCGAGCGCAAACGAGCTCGCGCCGCTTCGTCGAAACGGGGCAATTCGGGTAAGCCGAGGTCGGCCAGGGCGATCAGCCATTCGATCTCGACCTGCACGCGATGGCGCACGAAGGCCGCCTCGGACAGCAGCGAGCGCAGGGCGGCCACCTTGCCGGCATAACGGCCATCGAGCGGTGAAAGGGCGTCGAGCGCAAAAGCGGCCGACCCGGAATCGGTACGGGAAGAAGAGGCGTTCATGGGCGCAGATGATAGCGCCGCAACCCATCAGCGGCGTGCGCGACACTCACTCGCCCGGGCAGGGGGTGGATGACCGAAAGAAGCTTTGCGATATATTCGACGCCTGATCGATCCACCGGCTTCGCGACGATGAAATTACTCGGCTCTGACACCAGTCCCTATGTGCGCAAGGTTCGCGTGGTGCTGGCAGAAAAGAAGATCGATTACCAATACATCCGAGAGGATGTGTTTTCACCGACCAGCACGGTCCCTGATTCCAACCCTCTGGGCAAGGTGCCGGTGCTGGTCACCGATGATGGCGCAGCGGTCTTTGATTCGCGGGTCATCGTGGAATTCCTGGACACAGTCAGCCCGATCAGCCGACTGATCCCGCCCTCGGGTCGCTCGCGGGTCGAGGTGCGCTGCTGGGAAGCCCTGGCCGACGGGCTGCTGGATGCCGCGCTGCTGATCCGCATGGAGCAGACCCAGCGCCCTGAAAACCTGCGCAGTGCCAGCTGGGTCGCCCGACAGAACGGCAAAATTGACTCGGCCCTCGCTGCGATATCGAACGGGCTCGCCGACAAGCCCTACTGCGCCGAAGGCAAATACACGCTGGCCGACATCGCTGTCGGCTGTGCACTCGGTTATCTCGATTTCCGCTTTGCCGAAATCGACTGGCGTGCGCGCCACGCCAACCTGGCACGCCATGCTGAAAAGCTGTTTGCGCGTCAGACCTTCATCGACACCGCGCCGCCCGCCGCCTGATCAGACCGGGGCGAAGGAATCCGCCCGGGCCATCTCCCAGTAGCGGCCATAGACCGGCCACCTAGACAGATCCCCTTCCAGGAGTGCGCCCGGGCGCATGGGCGGATAGATCGTCGAGAGCAGGCGGATTTCGCTGCGGGTGACCCGCCGCACGATGTGCTCGCGGCTGAATTGCGAAGGATGCGTCAGTCCGGTCGCGGCCACGAATTCAGCCAGTGCCTTAAGCGTGTTGTCGTGAAAGTGGAAAACCCGATCGGCCTTGTCTGGCACCACCAGTGCACGCTGACGCACCGGATCCTGGGTGGTCACGCCGGTGGGGCAGCGCCCGGTGTGGCAATTCATGGCCTGGATGCAGCCGACCGCAAACATGAAGCCCCGAGCGCTGTTGCACCAGTCTGCGCCCAGTGCCATCGTGCGGGCGATATCGAAGGCCGTGGTGATCTTGCCGGCTGCGCCGATCTTGATGCGGTCGCGCAGACCGATGCCGACCAGCGTGTCATGGACCAGCATCAGCGACTCACGCATCGGTGCGCCCATCCGATCCACGAACTCGGCCGGCGCCGCACCGGTGCCGCCTTCCTTGCCATCGATCACGATGAAGTCGGGCGTGATGCCGGTGACCTGCATCGCCTTGGCCACCGCGAACCACTCCCAGGCATGGCCGATTGCCAGCTTGAAGCCGGTCGGCTTGCCGCCTGAGAGTTCCCGCAGGCGGGCGACAAATTCAAGCAGGCCGATCGGCGTGGAGAAGGCCGAATGCGAAGCGGGCGAGATGCAATCTGTCCAGGGTGGCACGCCGCGGGCCTGAGCAATTTCCGGTGTGACCTTGGGCCCCGGCAGCACGCCGCCATGGCCCGGCTTGGCGCCTTGCGAGAGCTTGATCTCGATCATCTTCACCTGCGGGTCCAGCGCATTTTCGATGAAGCGGGCTTCGTCGAAACCGCCGCTGTCATTGCGGCAGCCAAAGTAGCCTGAGCCGATCTCCCAGATCAGGTCACCGCCCGCTTCACGGTGATAGGCCGAGATCGACCCCTCGCCGGTGTCATGGGCGAAGCCGCCCCGCTTGGCCCCCTGGTTGAGCGCGCGGATCGCATTGGCCGACAAGGACCCGAAGCTCATCGCCGAAATATTGAAGATGGAGGCGCTGTAGGGCTGACGGCAGTCCGGGCCGCCGATCGACACCCGAAAATCATGAGACGCCTCAGGCGCCGGAACCATCGCATGGTTGATCCACTCGTAGCCGGCTTCGTAGATGTCGATCTGCGTGCCAAAGGGGCGCTTGTCGAGTTGCTGTTTGGCCCGCTGATACACGATGGCCCGCTGATTGCGTGAAAACGGCACCGCCTCGGTGTCCGACTCGATCAGGTACTGGCGGATTTCAGGGCGAATTTCTTCGAACAGAAAGCGAAAATGGCCTGCGATCGGATAGTTGCGCAAGATGGCGTGCCGGGTCTGCAGCACATCATGGATGCCCAGGATCGACAGCGCTGCAGCCAGCACCCACCAGGCCGCACTCAGATAGCCGCCAGCCCAGGCCCACAACAGCACGGCTGTCAGCGTCAGCGCAATAAACAGGGTTGCAAATCGCGAGTGGGTGCCCATCAAGGTGCTCCGCAGGTGATGCCCATCAGGGCCGGCGCGCGCAGTGTAGCGGAGGCCAGACGACATCCATGCGGCAGGCCAGTCGTGGCCGTTGAACGGCCACCGCGAGCTAAGTGCGCGAGGCCGCTTCGAGTTCGGCGACGGCCACGGTGGAAGACTCGATGACACCACCGCCCAGACAGACCTCGCCGTCGTAGAGCACCGCCGATTGCCCCGGCGTGACCGCCCATTGAGCCTGCTCGAATTCCAGTTCGAAGGCGCCAGCACTGCTCGGATCGGGCCGCAGTGCGCAGGGTGCATCCGCCTGGCGATAGCGGGTCTTCGCACCCAGCGCCCGACCGCCCTGGGGCGGATGCCCCGCGATCCAGTGCACATCGGTCGCGTGCAACTGATTCGACGCCAGCCAAGGATGGTCATGGCCTTGCACGATGTGCAAGGTGTTGGTCGACATGTCCTTGCGCGCGACATACCAGGCCTGGCCGCTGCCAGCCTTCTGACCGCCCACACCAACCCCCTTGCGCTGACCCAGGGTGTAGAACGCCAGCCCGACATGTTCGCCGACCACCCGGCCTGAGTCGGTGAGGATCGGGCCGGGCGCGGTGGGCAGATAGCGATTCAGAAACTCGCGAAACGGCCGCTCGCCGATGAAGCAGATCCCGGTCGAATCCTTCTTCGCATGATTGGGCAGACCGATGCGGCGGGCGATCTCACGCACTTCGGACTTCGGCAACTCGCCCACCGGAAACACCGTCCGGGCCAACTGCGCCTGATCGAGCCGATGCAGGAAGTAGCTCTGGTCCTTGGTGGCATCGAGGCCACGCAGCAATTCATGGCGCAGCCCGCCCGGCCTCGAGGCATCTTCGATCGAGCGGACCCGGGCGTAGTGGCCAGTGGCGATGCATTGCGCACCCATGCGCAGGGCGTGATCGAGAAAGGCCTTGAACTTGATCTCGGCATTGCACAGCACATCCGGGTTCGGTGTGCGCCCGGCCGAGTATTCGCGCAGGAATTCTGCGAAAACCCGGTCGCGGTATTCGGCTGCAAAATTGACCGCCTCGATCTCGATGCCCAACAGATCCGCCACGCTGGCCGCATCGATCCAGTCCTGACGGGTCGAGCAATAGTCGGAATCGTCGTCGTCTTCCCAGTTCTTCATGAACAGGCCGACCACCTCCCAGCCCTGCTCCTTGAGCAGCCAGGCCGACACCGCGGAATCGACCCCGCCCGACAGCCCGACCACCACGCGCGAGCGACTCATGTGCTGGCGTCCGGATCGGGCAGCCGATCGCGGCGCTCGCCGGGGGCCAGCGCGCTCGGATGCGTCCAGAACAGTTCGAGCGGAAACCGGCGCGCGGCAACGAAGTCCAGCACCGTGCGCTCCACCAGCGGGCTGCGATGCCGATGCGGCACGGCGAGAATCTCGTCCGGGCTCATCCAGAACGCCCGCACGATGCCGCGATCCAGTGGCCGACCGGCATCATGCGTCAGCGCCCGGCACACGATGGCGTGGCGCAGGTAGGTGACATCGATGCCGCGGGCTTCATCCAGCGTGCGCGACAGATACAGGCCCTGAATTGCAATGGGCTCGACCGTCCATCCGCTTTCCTCGAGCGCCTCCCGAACCACCGCCTGTTCGAGCGATTCACCCGGATCCAGGTGGCCGGCGGGCTGGTTGATCCGCAGGCCGAAGGGCGTGTGTTCCTCGATCATGAGCAGGCGCCCGTCGCGCTCGACGACGGCCGCCACGGTCGTGTGGGGCTTCCAGTAATCCATCCCACCGATTGTATCGCCGCGATTCCTGCTGTCCCGATTGAGACCGATCAAGGCAGCTACCTGAGCCCGACGCTAGGAATTAAGCCGACGAAAACGAAAGGCCGAGTTATGCTCGACGGTTTGCAAGCTCACCAGCCTGGAGCCTGAACAATGAAAATCGGAGTGCCAGCCGAGACGCGAGCCGCCGAGGCACGTGTGGCAGCAACCCCCGAAACCGTCAAGAAACTGGTGGCCGCCCGTCATGAGGTGGTCGTGCAGTCGGGTGCGGGTGTGGGCGCCAGTGTTCCGGATGCGGCCTATGAAGCCGCCGGAGCCGTCATTGCCGACGCCGCATCAGCCTTCGCAGCCGATCTGGTCCTGAAGGTTCGCCGCCCCTCACCCGAGGAACTGGCCCTGATCAGACCGGGCGCTGCGGTGGTCGGGATGATGGAGCCCTTTGATCGGGCCGGTCTCGAGCAGCTCGCCGCGGCCAAGGCCACCGCCTTTGCCCTGGAAGCCGCACCGCGCACCACCCGTGCGCAGAGCATGGATGTGCTCTCGTCACAGGCCAACATCGCCGGCTACAAGGCGGTGATGATCGCGGCCAGCACCTACCAGCGCTTCATGCCGATGCTGATGACCGCTGCCGGCACGGTGAAAGCGGCCAGGGTCGTCATCCTGGGCGTGGGCGTGGCCGGTCTGCAGGCGATCGCCACGGCCAAGCGCCTGGGCGCAGTCATCGAAGCATCTGACGTGCGCCCGCCGGTCAAGGAGCAGGTCGAGTCACTGGGCGCGAAGTTCATCGATGTGCCCTACGAAACCGACGAAGAACGCGAGATCGCCAAGGGCGAGGGCGGCTATGCCCGGCCCATGCCGGAGAGCTGGATGAAGCGCCAGGCGGCCGCGGTCGCCGAGCGCATCAAGCAGGCCGATATCGTCATCACCACGGCACTGATCCCGGGTCGCAAGGCGCCGGTGCTGGTCACTGAAGAGATGGTGAAGTCGATGAAGCCGGGCTCGGTGATCGTCGACATGGCGGTTGAGCAGGGCGGCAACTGCCCGCTGTCTGAAGCCGGTCGAACCGTCACGAAACACGGCGTGCTCCTGGTGGGCGAAACCAACCTTCCGTCGATGGTCGCAGCCGATGCCTCGGCGCTGTACGCACGCAATGTCATCGATTTCCTGAAACTCGTGATCGACGATGCCGGCGCGCTGAAAATCGACCTCGAAGACGACATCGTCAAAGCCTGTCTGGTCACCCGCGACGGCCAGGTACTGCGCGCCTGATTTCGCCCCCCGGTCCGAGCACCGTCCCTACCCGCTTACCGAGACACCATGGAAGCCATCAGCCCCACCGTCATCAACCTGATCATCTTCGTGCTGGCCATCTACGTCGGCTTTCACGTGGTCTGGAATGTCACCCCGGCCCTGCACACACCGCTCATGGCCGTGACCAACGCGATCTCCGCGATCATCATCGTGGGTGCCATGCTGGCTGCCGCCCTGACCACCACGACGCTGGGCAAATTCATGGGGGTGGCCGCGGTCACGCTGGCAGCCGTCAATGTGTTCGGCGGATTCCTCGTGACCCGCCGAATGCTCGAGATGTTCAAGAAGAAA
>CAIXXI010000032.1 GCA_903923345.1 uncultured Burkholderiales bacterium
CCTTGCGTCATCGACGGGTCAGTTGAAGACCCGCTGCGCTGCCGGCGAGCCCGCGCCCAGACCGGCTTCGTCAAGCGATCGGTAATGGGATTCCAGCTGCCGCGCAACCGCTGCGACCGCGCCATCGGTCAGCGGCCGAAACGCATCATCAACCAGTTGCCCGGACGTCAGCGAGGCGCATTTTCGACCGCATTCCAGCATCTTGTTCCAGGGACGCATCTGCGCGGGTGCGCGTGGCACATCCAGCAGGAAGGTCACCAGCTCGGAGCGATCGCCCAGGGACATCGTGAAGAGGACATCGCCGTTTTCGCTCAGGCAGGCAAAGCGCTGATTGCCTCGTGCGACCATCCCAAGGGTCTCGGCGATCGACTGGAGCTCGCCACCCGACAGGGCCTTGGGCACCTGGACATTGACGCCGATCAGATTGTCGAGCTGGGCGCAGTATTCATCGACCTGGCGGGCGTGTTCGAGCACCGGCTCCATCAGGGGCAGGCGCACGTCTGTTGCGTCGAGCGCCTTGCCGAGGGGTTCGATGGCATCGGAAAACTCCGAGAACTCCATCGCGTTGAGCGGGCCATGCCGATTCGCCAGCAACAGCCCGACTCGCAGCCGCCGGATGCTGCCCTGGGCTGACTGAAGCACCAGCCACTGGCCGCTGTCGTTGTCGACTTCGATCACGACCGGCTTGGAGCCAATCCGGCGCAATCCGCTCGCCTCCTGAACGACGCGCTCGACACCGACCGGCGTGTTCAGCCTCATCTCGACGATGCAGTCGATGCGAGGATCAAGGACATTCAGTGGCAACTCGGCGAACACAGCCGCCGGCTTTGCGACCGCCGGCTTGGCATTCGGTGCCGGCTTTCGGGCGGCTGGCGCAACGGTGATCGGGGCCAGGGACGGATCGACGCCGGCATCGGTACGGCCAGCGCCTTGTGCCAACTGATCGAAGAGGCTGGTGGGTTCGACTGATTTCGCTGCTTGAGCGGAAATGATCGGGTCGAGTGTTCCGGGCTGGGCAGCCGCAGCGGAGATCGGCTCTGACGGCTCGGAATCGAGCGTCGGTTCGATGCGTCCACCTGGTTGCAGGCTGTCTGGACTGAGCACCGCCGGCGACTGCGGCTTATCGGACTGCGCGGGCTGCACTGCCTCTGCAGGGCGCGAAGTCGGTACCTGTCGGGTGGGTGCGGCATTTGACCGAGCGGGGCTGGCTTGCGTCGGCGCAGCGGTATCGGTCTGCTCCTTTTGGGTGACTTCGCGCTGGCGGCGCTGGCGTCCTTGCAGGGCGTTGAAGGTGAGCACAACGGCCAGCGCCACGGCAATCAGCCCGAGCAGACTGGCCCACAGGGAGCTGGGTTCGCCCAGCAGGGTCATGATCTGGTTCATGCAGCCTCCGCAAAACGGGTCGCGGCCTCGATGTCGACCGCCACGATCCGGGACACGCCGCGCTCCTGCATGGTGACACCAATGAGCTGCTGGGCAAGTTCCATCGCGACCTTATTGTGGGTGATGAAAAGAAACTGTGTCTGTGACGACATGCGCCGAACCATCGAGCAATAGCGCTCGGTGTTGGCGTCGTCCAGGGGGGCATCGACTTCGTCCAGCAGACAGAACGGCGCCGGATTGAGCTGAAACAGGGAAAAAACCAGGGCAATCGCCGTCAGGGCTTTTTCACCACCCGACAGCAGTGCGACCGAGGCATTGCGCTTTCCGGGCGGCTGGGCCACGACGGTGACACCGGAATCCAGGATTTCATCGCCGGTCAGGACGAGCCGTGCTTCGCCACCGCCGAACAGTTCAGGAAACAGGCTGCCGAAGTGCCGGTTGACCGTGTCGAAGGTGTCCTGGAGCAGTGCACGGGTTTCCCGGTCGATCTTGCGGATCGCATCTTCCAGGGTCTCGATGGCCTCGATCAGGTCGCGGTTTTGCGCATCGAGGAACTCGGATCGCTCACGGGAAACCGTCAGTTCATCGAGCGCAGCCAGATTGACTGCACCGAGCGCGGCAATCGCATTGCTCAGGCGGGTGACCTCACCCTGAAGCCAGACCGCTTTCGGGACCGTCTCGAATTGCGACCGAATCGCCTCCGCATCAACCTGCGCCTCGGTCAGCTGTTCATCGAACTGCTGAGCCCCCAGACTGGCTGCCTGCTCCTTGAGCTGAAGTTCCATCAGCCGATCGCGCATCGGCTGGCGTGTGCGTTCGTGACCAAGCCGGGCCTCATCGAGTTCGCGGATCGAGGCGGCCAGGGCGTCGAGCTGGGTGCGTGCTTCGGCCAGCGCCTTTTCTGCCGCGACCCGTGCATCGAGTGCCTGCTGCAGACCGGTTCGGGCCGCCTCGTCAGACAAAGCGTCCAGCCGCACCTGCAGCGCCGCCGATTCAACTGAGGCGCGCTCGATGAGCTCCTCGGCTTGTGCGATCTGCTCACCCAGAGACTGGCGCCGGGCATCGATGGTCCTGACAGCAAACGCAGCCTCGCGCTCAGCGCGCTCCAGCTCACGCAGCGCCTCGCGGGCGGTGTCGAGCTGCGATTCGGCGTCCTCCCACTCGACTCGGCGCGCCTCCACCGCTTCCTGACGATCGGCCAGCTGGATGTCGAGGGCCTCGAACCGGGCGCCCTCCTCGGCGATCGCAGACTCTCGCGCAGCCCGCTGCGATTCGATTGCAGCGAGTTCCGATTCGATGCGGCTGCGGTCCGCGCTGGCCCGTTGAACCCGCTGTGCCAGCCGCTCGGTCTCGATCCGCAGACTGGCGGCCTGGCGACCCGACTGCGACACGGCATCGCGAGCTCCGGTCACGCGATGCCGCGCCTCGGAGGCAGCCGCTTCGGTCTTTGCAGCATGGGAGCGGGCATCGTCGGCCATCAGCTCCAGGGCGCGATGTTCCCGCTCCAGATTGTCGAGCTCCTGCTGACGCGCCAGAACACCGTCCTGTTCGGAATCCAGTGCATGAAGCTGCACGCCATAGCGTCCGATCGAATGACCACTGCGCAAGACGAACTGGCCGCCTGGCGGCAACAGGATCCGGTCGGCGACGGCGCGTTCGGGCGATTCGGCGCAGAAGCAGCCGTGCAGCCAGTCATCCAGCAGGATCCGGGTCTGCGGGTCGGTCGTCTGGATCTGCCTGGACAAGGGCACAAGTGATGCATCGAAAGATTCGGCTGCGGCAGGTGGCAGGGCTGAAGCTGCGAAAAACCCGACTTTCGCCGGCGGCTGCTCCGACAGCAGGCCCGCCATCGATTCAATTCGGCCCACCTCCAGCGACTGAACCCGCTCACGAAGGACCGACTCGATCGCGGTCTCCCAACCGGGTTCGATGCGCAGCCGCTGCCACAGCCGCTTGAGCTGATCCAGGCCATGTCGGGCCAGCCAGGGGCCGGTCTTACCCTCGGTTCGAACCCGCTCCTGAATCTGTCGCAAAGCACTGATCCGGGCCTCGACCTGAGCGAGCTTGCCAACCGCCTCGCGCAAGGATTCCTGGGCCGGTGTGCGCGCAGCATCCAGATCGCCCCAATGTGACTCAGCCTGGGCCAGTTGCTCGGCGGCCTGCTCCTCGATGGCCTCGGCTTCCTGAAGCTGCATCCGGCTGGATTCAAGGGCCTCGATCGGCGCGGCTTCGATGCCGTCAAGCGAATCGTTCAGGCGCTGGGCCCGGTCTTCCAACTCGCGCACGGCATCCTCGAGCCCGCGCTGGCGGGTGGCTGCCACCTGGATCTGTTGGGCGGTTTCGCCCGACTCGGCCCGGGCGCGGTCGAGCACGTCGCGGGCGGCGCGCAACACGTCCTCAAGGCCCGAGAGGCCGCCGCCGGCCTCGTCGAGTTGGGCTGCGAGCAGCTCCTGACGCTGCTCAGACACCGCCTGCTCTTCCTCGCTGCGCGCCAGAGCCTCTTGAGCCTGAGCCTTGCGATCGGCTGCTGCCTGAACTTGTGCCGTCAAGGCGACCAGGCGCTCGCGCAGTTGCGATTGAGAGTCGGCAACAAAGCGGATCTCGCTCTCGAGTTTCGAGACCTCACCCGACGCAGCGTAGTACTCGCCTTGCACCCGATGGACTTCATCACTGGCGTCGTAGTGCCGGCTGCGGGTGTCTTCGAGCTGCGCCTCAACCGCCCTCTGGGCGGCCAGACTGGCTTCGATCTCGGTTTCCAGTGCGGCGACCTGCTGGGCGATCCGCGACTGATCGGCCAGTGCCTCGTCACGCCGCACCAGCCAGAGCATGCGCTGCTTGAGCTCGCGATCGGCCTCCAGAGCGCGAAACTCGCGCGCGACTTCAGCCTGCTTTTCCAGCTTGTCGATCTGCGCCTGAAGCTCGCGCAGGATGTCATCGACCCGGGTCAGGTTCTCGCGGGTGTCCGACAGTCGGTTCTCGGTCTCGCGCCGGCGCTCTTTATATTTAGTGACGCCTGCGGCCTCTTCCAGGAAAACCCGCAGCTCCTCGGGACGCGCCTCGATGATCCGGGCGACGGTCCCCTGACCGATCATTGCGTAGGCACGCGGCCCCAGCCCGGTGCCCAGGAACATGTCATGAACATCCTTGCGGCGCACGACCTGGTTGTTGATCAGGTAACTGGACTGACCATCGCGACCCAGCACCCGCTTGACCGAAATCTCGGCATAACCTGCCCAGGATCCGGTCAGCCGGGTCTGGGTGTTGTCAAAGACCAGTTCGACGCTGGCCCGTCCGGACGGCCTTCTCTCGGATGAGCCATTAAAAATCACGTCCTGCATGGAGTCGCCGCGCAGTTCAGACGCTTTGGACTCACCCAGCACCCAGCGCACGGCGTCCATGATGTTGGACTTTCCGCAGCCATTCGGGCCCACCACGCCGACGAGCTGGCTGGGCACTTCGAAGGCGGTCGGATCCACGAAGGATTTGAATCCGGCGAGCTTGATCAGTTTGAGGCGCACTGAGGTTCGGGTCGGCCCGGTCGGGTCGGGCACTCATTCGGCGGGGATCGGATGCGAAGGCTGCAGAGGGGTCGGCTCGGGCCAGCTTCGCGCGTCGATATAATGTTAACCCACCAGGCGTGTGCTGCCGGCGACCCATCGGGCACTGCCGGATCACCCCGCTCTCCTATCTCCTGCGCCCTGACGCGCCGGTTTGACCATCCGAAGGCCCGATCCGCGCCTCGGTTTCGACTTTCATCTGGAGCCTGCCCATGCCCAGCGCACCGTCCAAGTCCCTCGAGACCTTCCCGAACCCCTCTCCCGAGCGCGATTATCACATCCACATCGAGGCGCCTGAATTCACCTGCCTGTGTCCGCTCACCGGCCAGCCCGACTTCGCGACCCTGATCCTCGACTACATCCCTGACCGCAAGAATCTCGAACTCAAAGCGCTCAAGCTCTACCTGTGGTCGTTTCGGGACGAAGGCGCCTTCCATGAAGCGGTGACCAACCGGATCCTGTCCGAGATGGTGGCTGCCACCAAACCCCGATTCATGCGACTGACCGCGCGCTGGTACGTTCGGGGCGGCATCTTCACCACCGTGGTGGCCGAACATCGCAAACGCGGCTGGAAGCCCGCAGATCGCGTCGAGCTGGGTGACTTTTCCAGAGAATCACCGACTCGACCTTAGAATACTGATCATTATCAATTGCTTGAGAGCCTCTTTTGAACCATCTTCTAGATACTCTGTCGCCCTATCCATTCGAGCGTCTGCGGGGATTGCTCAAGGGCATCACGCCGGATCCGGCGTATTCGCCGATTTCCATGTCGATCGGCGAGCCCAAGCACCCCGCCCCGGCGATTGCTCGTCAGGCGATGGTCGACGCACTGGATGGTCTGTCCAACTACCCGCCGACCCTGGGTGGCGAGCCGATCCGCCGCGCCATGGCGCAGTGGCTGCAGCGGCGATATCAGCTTCCGTCGATCGACCCGGCGCGTCAGATCATCCCGGTCAATGGCTCCAAGGAAGCGCTCTACGCGATCGCGCAACTGGTGGTCGATGTGCAGCCCGGCCAGCCGCGCCCGATCGTGCTCATCCCCAACCCTTGCTATCAGGTCTATGAAGGCGCAGCCCTGCTGGCCGGTGCCGAGCCGGTCTACGTCAATCAGACAGCTGAGAACGGGTTTGCGCCTGACTGGGACTCGATCAGCGAATCCGAATGGGCACGAGTCCAGCTTGTCTATATCTGCTCGCCGGGCAACCCCTCCGGCACGGTGCTGGACCGCAGCCAATGGGCCCGGCTGTTCGAGCGTTCCGCCCGGCATGGTTTTGTCATTGCATCCGACGAGTGCTACTCCGAGATTTACCCGGACGAGGCCCATCCTCCAGAGGGGGCTCTTCAGGCGGCCCATGCCCTGGGATTGACCGACTTTGACCGGCTGATCGTGTTTTCAAGCCTGTCGAAGCGCTCCAGCCTGCCTGGCTTGCGATCCGGATTTGCAGCCGGCGACGCCCGACTGATCGAGCGCTTCTTGCTGCTGCGAACCTACAACGGCGGCGCGATGAGCCAGACGGTGCAGGCAGCCTCGGTGGCGGCCTGGCGCGATGAAGCCCATGTCACAGAGAACCGGGCGCTGTATCGCGCCAAATTCGATGCCGTCGTGCCACTGCTGGCACCGGTGCTGAAGGTCGAGCCACCGCAGGGCGGCTTTTTCCTGTGGGCCGGGGTGCCAGACGGCGACGACACCACATTCGCCCGGGACCTGTACGCCCAATATAATGTGCTGCTCTTGCCGGGCAGTTTTCTGGCGCGTTCGATCCACGGCGTCAATCCAGGCGCCGGCATGCTGAGGATCGCCCTCGTCGATAGCCTGGATGCCTGCCTCGAGGCTGCCCGTCGAATCCGGCTGTTCGCGGCGGCGCGTACACCCGGCACCCCTGCCTGACCCTCCTTCTTTTTCAATATCAAAGACACCATGACCGATCTTCAGAACACCCTCGAACAGGCTTGGGAACAGCGCGCCGAACTCAGCCCCGCCAAAGCGCCGGCTGCCGTGCGGGAAGCCGTCGAACATGTCATCGGCGAACTCAATACCGGGCGCATCCGGGTCGCCGAAAAATTCCAGGGCGAGTGGATCGTCCATCAGTGGGTCAAGAAGGCGGTACTGCTGTCGTTCCGTCTGGAAGACAACCGCCCGATCGTCTCGGGTGACCTGCAGTTCTACGACAAGGTGGCCACGAAATTCCACGGCTGGAGCGCACAGGATTTCGCTGCAGGCGGGTTTCGGGTGGTGCCGCCGGCGGTCGCCCGACGCGGCAGCTTCATCGCACGAAACGTCGTACTGATGCCCTCATACGTGAATATCGGCGCTTATGTCGATGAGGGCACGATGGTCGATACCTGGGCCACGGTCGGGTCGTGTGCCCAGATCGGCCGCAATGTTCACCTGTCCGGCGGTGTCGGTATTGGCGGGGTCCTTGAGCCGCTGCAGGCCAACCCGACCATCATCGAAGACAACTGCTTCATCGGCGCCCGATCCGAAGTGGTCGAGGGCGTGATCGTCGAGGAAAACTCGGTGCTGTCGATGGGTGTTTTCATCGGCCAGAGCACCAAGATCTACGACCGCGAGACGGGGGAAATCCTCTACGGCCGCGTGCCTGCAGGCTCCGTGGTGGTCCCTGGCTCGATGCCGTCGGGCGATGGTCGGGTCAACCTGTACTGCGCGGTCATCGTCAAGAAGGTCGATGCACAGACCCGTGCAAAGACCGCAATCAACGACCTCTTGCGCGGCGACTGAGCGGCCTCCACGCCTGCCCTGCAGTCAGCGCACCAACAGCTCGCCGAGGGTCTCGACATGGCAATGGAACGGCTGATGGCCCTGATGGCCGAAAAGAAGGCCTCGGACCTCTTCGTGACGCCGGGCGCACCCGTGCAGATCAAGATCAACGGCACGGCGATCGCGGTGAATCAGCAATCGCTGGATCCGGCTGCCGTCGAGCGTCTGCTGCGGGAAGTGCTGACCGACGCGCAGTGGGAGCGCTTCGAGCGAGACAATGAACTGAACATCGGCCATGGCCTGCGCGGCGTGGGCAGTTTCCGATTTTCGGTCTTTCGCCAGCGTGGCACCGCCTCTGCGGTGATTCGCTACATCCCGGGTGATGTTCCGTCCTTCGACAGCCTCGGTCTGCCGCCCATCCTCACCGAGAAGGTGATGGAAAAGCGGGGCCTGCTGCTGGTCGTCGGATCGACCGGCTCCGGCAAGTCGACCACCCTAGCCTCGCTGGTCGATCACCGCAATCAGAACACACCCGGGCACATCCTGACGCTGGAAGACCCGATCGAATACACCTTCCGGCACCGTCGTTCGCTGGTCAACCAGCGTCAGATCGGCACGGACACCGAATCGCTGGCGGTGGCGCTGCGCAATGCGCTGCGACAAGCGCCCGACTGCCTGATGATCGGTGAGATCCGCGACACCGAGACCATGAGCGCCGCGATTGCGTACGCCCAATCGGGCCACCTGGTGCTGTCGACGCTGCATGCCAACAACGCGGCGCACGCCCTGACCCGGATCGTCGGTTTTTACGCCCCGGAAAATCGCCATGTGCTGCTGACCGACCTGGCCGCCACGCTCCGATGCGTGGTGTCGCAGCGCCTGTTGCCCGCCATCAATGGCGGTCGTCTGCCGGCGGTCGAGATCCTGCTCAATTCCAATCTGATCTCCGAAATCATCGAACAGGGTCGCCTGTCCGAAATTCGCGATGCGATGGAGCAGAGCCTGTCACCGGGTTCGCAGACCTTCGAGCGGGCGCTGGTCGACCTGGTGCGAAGCAAGCGGGTGAGCCTGGATGAGGCCCTGGCCCAAGCCGATTCGCCAACCAATCTGCTGTGGCTGCTTGAAAACGCCGAGCCTCAGGCACTCGAGTCTTTTGATGCCCCACCGTCTGCTGCGCGCCCCGCCACCCCACCGGCTGCGAACCCGTCCGGCCCGCAGCCCGGCAGTGATGGCCCCTCGTTCTCCGATTTCATGCTCAACGTCTGATGACCGGTCCTGTGCGCCTGTATGGCATCGACACCTGCGATCAGGTTCGCAAGGCGCGCACCTGGTTGCGCGCGCACCAGATTGCCTTCGAGCTCCATGAGTTTCGCCGCGACGGGCTGGATGCCGCCCTGCTCGGCCGCTGGATGTCGCACCTGCCCTGGGATTCGCTGCTCAACCGGCGCGGCCTGAGCTGGCGTCAGGTCGATGCCAGTCGACGCGCGACCATCGTCGATCAGTCCAGCGCGGTCGAACTGATGCTCGAAGTCCCGACGCTGGTTCGCCGCCCCATCCTCGAGCACGGTGACCGGATCCTGGTCGGATACTCCGAGCCCCTGTATCGCGCCTTGTTCGAGACCGGGATGACCGTTTCTGAATCCACCGCGCGCCCGGGCGACGCAGGCCCATCGGCCGCACCGGCCCCGCCCAAGGAGTGACCCGCCATGTCTGCCCTGCCCCATCCGGAACCCGTCACCTGCCCGGTCAGAGCCCTGACCGAGGCGCTGATCCGCTGCCGCTCGGTCACCCCGGATGATGCCGGGTGCCAACAGCTGATTGCCTCCCGGCTCCTCCCGCTGGGTTTCGAGTGCGAGTCGATGCGCTTCGGTGAGGTCGACAACCTCTGGGCCGTGCGTCGCGGTACCCGACCCGGCCCCACCCTGGTCTTTGCAGGACACACCGATGTCGTGCCCGCCGGCCCACGCCAGTGGTGGCATGCCGATCCCTTCGAGCCCACCGAGCGCGAGGGTGCTCTCTTCGGCCGGGGCGCTGCCGACATGAAATCGTCCCTGGCCGCGATCGTGGTCGCCATCGAGGCCTTCGTCGCGGCCCATCCGGACCATGCCGGGGCGATTGCCATGCTGCTGACATCCGATGAGGAAGGTCCGGCGGTCAACGGCACTGTCAAGGTGATCGAGACGCTGCGAGCGCGCGGCGAGCACCTCGACTTCTGCATCGTTGGCGAACCCACCAGCCTGCGCCGCACCGGCGACATGATCAAGAACGGCCGACGCGGATCACTGTCGGGCAAGTTGACCGTCAAAGGCATCCAGGGCCATGTGGCCTATCCGCACATGGCTCGCAATCCCATCCATGAAGTCGCGCCCGCGCTGGCCGAATTGGCCTCGCACCACTGGGACGCCGGCAACGAATACTTTCCGCCGACCACGTTCCAGGTCTCGAACTTCAATGCCGGGACAGGCGCCGGAAACGTCATTCCGGGCGAGGCGGTGATCGATTTCAATTTCCGCTTCTCGACTGAAAGTGATGCCGACTCACTCAAGGCGCGGGTCAACGCCATCCTGACTGCCCATGCACTCAGCTACAACCTCGACTGGAACCTCTCGGGCCTGCCCTTCCTGACCCCGGTCGGTGCCTTGTCCGAAGCCCTGCGCGGGGCCATCCATGCTGAAACCGGCTTGCAAACAGAACTCTCGACCACCGGCGGCACTTCCGATGGCCGATTCATCTCGGCCCTGTGCAAGGAGGTGGTCGAATTCGGGCCGCCCAATGCCAGCATCCACAAGAGCAACGAGAACGTCGAGATCGCCGCACTCGTGCCGCTGATGAACATCTACCGGCGCACGATCGAAACCCTGCTTCGATGAGCAATATCCGATTCCTGCGCCCGAGCCCGTCCCCGACTGAGGCGATCGAGTCACTGCGCACGGTTCGGGACCTGATCCGCCATGCCGTCAGCCGCATGCAGGCGAGCGGGATCAGCCTCGGACACGGCACCGATGACCTCTTCGATGAAGCCGCCTGGCTGGTGTTGTGGAGCCTTCATCTCCCTCTGGAGCGTCTTGAGCCCTTTCTGGATGCCCGCCTCACGCCAACCGAGCGCCAGGCTGCCATCGATCTGATCGAGCGGCGATGCACCGAACGCCTGCCCAGCGCCTACCTCACCGGTGAAGCCTGGCTGCGAGGCACGCGCTTCCTGTCCGATCCGCGCGCGCTGGTGCCCCGATCACCGATCGCGGAATTGCTCGATGGCGATGCTTTGCTGCCCTGGCTGCCCGATCCGGAAGCCGTTCTGAGCGTGCTCGACCTGTGCACAGGTGGCGCAAGCCTCGCGGTGCTGGCGGCGCAGGCCTATCCGCAGGCGCAGGTCATCGGCTCCGACCTCAGCCCGGATGCCCTCGCGCTGGCGGCTGACAACATCGCCTTGCACCACCTCGCCGACCGGGTGCACCTGCGCCAGGGCTCGCTGTGGGCACCGCTGAAAGGCGAACGCTTCGATCTGATCGTCTGCAACCCGCCCTATGTGAACAGCGCTTCGATGGCTGCACTGCCACCCGAATACCGCCACGAGCCGCAGTCGGCGCTGGCCGGCGGCTCAGACGGCATGGATCTCATCCGCACCATCCTCCAGGGCGCCGGCGAGCACCTGACCGACGCCGGGGTCATGGTGCTGGAGGTCGGGCATGAGGTGGTCCATTTCGAGGCCGCTTTTCCCCGCCTCGAAGGCATCTGGTTGCCCGTCGCTACCGGGGATGATCAGCTCGTGCTCCTGGATCGCACGGCCTTGTCCCGACTGTGATTCGAATCCGGCACATCACCCTGGCGCGCGGGCCCAGGGCGCTGCTGCGCGATGCCGACGCAGCCATCTCGCCCGGCGAACGCATCGCACTGATCGGCGACAACGGCAGCGGCAAATCCACCCTGCTGGCAGCCATCGCCGGCGAGGTCGCTCTGGATGCCGGCGAAATCGATCTGCCCGCGATGCGGATCTCCCGCCTGTCGCAATCCATGCCGCACAGCAAGCTACCCGCCTGGCAGTTCGTCCTCGAGGCGGATGCGCCGCTGATGCGAGCACAGGCTGCACTGGCCGCGGCCCAGGCCATCGACGATGGCCATGCGATTGCCCAGGCCCATGACGACTGGCTGAACTGTGACGGCCCCTCTGCGGCCCCGCGTGCGCGCGAACTGCTGCACGGGCTGGGCTTCTCGGATGATCAGGCCGAGCGCCCGGTCGATCAATTCAGCGGCGGCTGGAAGATGCGCCTGAACCTGGCACGGGCGCTGATGGCGCCATCCGACCTGCTGATGCTGGACGAGCCCACCAATCACCTCGACCTGGATGCCGTTCTCTGGCTCGAACGGCGTCTGCTTCGACTGGATGCCACGATCATCGTGGTCTCGCACGATCGCGACTTCCTCGACCGCGTGGCCAACGCCACCCTGCATCTGGACCAGGACAAGCTGGTGCGCTATGCCGGTGGCTACTCGGCCTGCGAATTGGCACGCGCCGAGCGTGCCGCGCAGCGCGAGCGATCGGTGCTCGCACAACAGGCCCGGATCGCCCATCTGCACTCATTCGTTGAACGCTTCCGGGCCAAGGCCACCAAGGCCCGACAGGCGCAGTCCCGGCTCAAAGCCCTGGAGCGCATCGAAGTGCTGGCGCCCATCCGCGCCTCACGGGGTGTCGATTTCGCCTTTGCACCCGTCGGAGATTGCCCCGACCCGCTGGTCAGGATGGCGGACGTCAGCGCAGGCTATCCGGAAGGCGAACAGGCCCCTGCTCGCGTCATCGTCGAACACGCCAGCCTCACGGTAGGCCGAGGCTCGCGCCTGGGCGTACTGGGGCGCAACGGCGCAGGAAAAACCACACTCATCCGAACGGCGGTCGGTGAGCTCTCGCCCCTGTCCGGTGAGCTGCAGATCTCGCGCTCGGTACGCATCGGCTATTTCGCGCAGCAGCAGGTCGACGACCTGCGCGCCGACGATTCAGCGCTGACCCACATGCAGCGGCTCGCCCCCCAGGAGCGCGAGCAGGTCCTGCGCGACTGGCTGGGTCGATTCGGCTTCAGAGGCGACGATGCCACCCGTGCGGTCGGCCCGATGTCGGGTGGCGAGCGGGCCCGACTGGCGCTGGCGATGCTGGTCTGGGGCAAACCTCAGTTGCTGGTCCTGGACGAGCCAACCAATCACCTGGATGCAACCACGCGCGATGCGCTGGCCGATGCGTTGGCCGAATTCGATGGTGCGCTGCTGCTGGTCTCCCATGACCGATACCTGTTGCGCGCAACCGTTGATCAGTTCGTGCGGGTGGGCGATGGTGCATTGGACGCCTTCGATGGCGACCTCGAAGACTATGCGCAATGGCTGATGCAGCGCCCCACCCTTGGCCAGTTCGCCGGGTCCGCAGGCGTCAGCAACCCTGCGTCGGGCCAGCCTGCGTCGCAGACCGCCGGATCAGCTTCCAGAAAAGACGAACGCCGCGCTGCCGCCGAGCAACGTGCCCAGCGTGCAAGCCTGAAAAAGCCCCTGCAAAAACAGCTCGCCCGGATCGAAGCCGATCTGGCCCGGGTCGAATCACGCATCGCCGAGATTGACGCTCACCTGGCGCAGCCGGATGCCTATCGCAGCGGCAGCGCAGCCGCGAGCGATCTGGCTCGCGAGCGAGGCGCCTTGCTGCGTGAGCGCGATACGCTGGAAGAAGACTGGATTCAGACGGGCAGCCAGATCGAGTCCATCGATCAGGACACCGAAACGGCTGCGTCCTGATTAG
>CAIXXI010000033.1 GCA_903923345.1 uncultured Burkholderiales bacterium
CGGCAGCAACTCGGCACGGTTCTGTCCGCAGTCGTGCCCAAACGGCTCGCCCAGACCTGGCTTGCGGATGCGGGCGTTGCGGCCCTGGTGCCGGCCGCGCCGGGAGGCGCAGCCATCTCGGAGCGTCGGATCGCTGAGCTGGGCAACCGCACCCTGCAGGCGCTGGCATCGAGATTCAAGGACTGGCGAATCCAGCCAGCCGGCACCGAAGGCTGGCGCAAGGCTGAAGTGATGGCGGGCGGCGTGGCCACGGCTGAACTCGACCCGAAGAGCCTGCAGTCCCGTCGCATCCCGGGCCTGCACTTCATCGGCGAAGTCGTCGATGTCACCGGTTGGCTCGGCGGCTACAACTTCCAGTGGGCCTGGGCGAGCGGCTGGTGCGCAGCCACGGCCCTGCCCAAGCGCTGAACGGTCAGAACCCCATGCGCTGACGTCGGGCGTTTCGCTCGCTCAGGTCGTCTGCGATCAGCTCACTGCGACCATCGAGGCGGGCCGTCCCAAACGCCCCCAGCAGGGTGCGCCGCATCTCGCGGGGGGCCACGCCGGCCAGCCGATCGGTGACCGCATCGGAGGGCAGCGAGGGAAAGACGCGCCCCCAGTTGTGTGACTCACGAATCTCGCGGTAGATGGCCTGGGCAATGCGCCTGGAGCCTGCGGCATCCGGCGGCTCGATCTGATAGACGTTCATCCGGTTCAGGATCGGCTCGGGAATGCGTGCCGCATCGTTGGCAGTGGCAATCCAGATGATGTCCGAGCAGTCGATCGGCACCTCTGCAAATTCATCGGAAAAGCTGCGCGCGGTTTCGATCTCCAGCAGCGAATACAGGGCACCGAGCGGGTCATAGTGGCTCTCGGCCGAGGCCTTGTCGATCTCATCGACCACCATCACCGGATTGGCATAGTCACCATGGACCAGGGTGTCGAACACCTTGCCGGTCCTGGAATTGCGCCACTGCGATGACGCGCCCGAGAGCACCCAGCCGGCGGTCAGCGAGCTCATCGAGATGAATCCGTAGCCGGTGCCGAGCATCTGCGACAGCCGCTTGGCAAAGTGCGTCTTGCCGATTCCGGGGTCGCCCAGCAGCAGCACCGGCGACAGTTGCAGCGGGTCGTCGCTTTCCATGCACAGCACCAGTTGCTTGCGCAGGTCATCGAGCACCTCGGCAAAATTGGGCAGCTCGTCGGCAAGTGCGTCGAAATCGGGCATCCGACCGGGTTTGACGCTGAAGCGTTCGCCGCCCACACGGATCATCTTTTCATAGGTGCTGCGCAGGGCCTCATTGGCACCCGGCTGCAGGTCTTCCAGGGCTGATTCAACCGCCTGGGTCGCATAGACCTGCTTGAATCCAGCGATTGCGAAACCGTTGCCACCGACGATGGGGGAGTGGGACTGCTGCATCGAATACCTCCATGCAAGAACGAACCCGACCGACCTCTCAGACGAATCCATTGTCGGCGTCTGATGACCGTGCAATCAACATTCGTGCCAACCGTTGGTCGGACCTGATCCCTCGTTGATGCATCTGATCGCCGAGCTGATGACGGACTTGCTTGCGGCCTGCTGCCTGGGCTATCATCGACGGTTCTGCTGAAAGGGGGTGATTTTCAATGCCGACCATCCGTGTCAAGGAAAACGAGCCGTTCGACGTCGCTTTGCGTCGTTTCAAGCGCACGATCGAGAAAACCGGCTTGCTCACGGAGTTGCGTGCGCGCGAGTTTTACGAGAAGCCGACTGCCGAGCGCAAGCGCAAGAAAGCGGCAGCCGTCAAGCGTCATTACAAGCGTCTGCGCAGCCAGATGCTGCCCAAGAAGCTGTACTGACCGCCTCGATCCGCAGCAGCACCGGGCGCCCCTGACGGGGGCCCGCGAAGGTCACAGCCCGCAGTCCCAGACTGACGGGCTGTTTCTGTTTCCGAAGCCATTATCGGGAGTTCGCGCATGAGCCAGCCAGCCGCCACCCTCAAGGATCGCATTACCGACGACATGAAGGCCGCGATGCGCGCCCGGGATGCCGCTCGGCTGGGCGCCATCCGCCTGTTGCTGGCTGCGATCAAGCAAAAAGAGGTCGATGAACGCATCGTCGTCGATGACGCGCAGGTCAGCGCCTTGGTCGACAAGCTGATCAAGCAGCGCCGGGACTCGATCACTCAGTTCGAGCAGGCGGGGCGCACGGACCTGGCCGCGCAGGAACGCGCCGAAATCGATGTGCTCTCCGCCTATCTTCCGGCTCAGGCGAGTGCCGACGAGGTTGAGGCGGAAATTGCCGCCGCCCTGGCTGCCGTCGCCGCAAAGGGTCCGCAGGACATGGGCAAGGTGATGGGCGTTCTGAAGCCACGCCTGGCGGGTCGGGCTGATCTGTCTGCTGCCTCGGCTGTGGTGGGCGCTCGGCTCAAGGCGCTGGCGGCGACCACCCCCGGGGCCTGAGGCGTTCGTTCTCAGCGGTACAGGCTGGCCCCTCACCCTTGACCTTCAATCCGGCATCAGCGGGCGATAGACTGCAGCCGTGATTCCGCAGTCATTCATTCAGGAGCTGATCGCACGGGTCGACATCGTTGAGGTGGTCGGCCGTACCGTCAAGCTCAGGAAGGCCGGTGCCAATTTTCTGGGCCTGTGCCCGTTTCATGGCGAAAAATCGCCATCATTCACCGTTTCGCCCGCCAAGCAGTTCTATCACTGCTTCGGATGTGGCGCGCACGGGTCGGCCATTGGGTTCCTGATGGAACAGGCCGGTCTGGGGTATGTCGATGCCATCCAGGAACTGGCCCGGTCTCTGGGTCTGACCGTTCCGGATGAGCGCGTGGCCGGCGAGGCGCCGCGCCGGGACCCTGGTCTGCTCGAGGCAACGGAGGCTGCGGCCCGCTTTTACAAGCAAAGACTGCGGGATTCGCCCACAGCCATCGAATACCTCAAGGGGCGCGGTGTCAGCGGTGAAATTGCAGCCCGCTTTGGTTTGGGTTACGCCCC
>CAIXXI010000034.1 GCA_903923345.1 uncultured Burkholderiales bacterium
CCGGAATGCGGATGGTGCGCGCCTGATCGGCGATGGAACGCGTGATGGCCTGACGGATCCACCACGTGGCATAGGTCGAGAACTTGTAGCCGCGGCGGTATTCGAACTTGTCGACCGCCTTCATCAGGCCGATGTTGCCTTCCTGAATGAGGTCTAGGAACTGCAGGCCGCGGTTGGTGTATTTCTTGGCGATCGAGATCACCAGACGCAGGTTGGCCTCGGTCATTTCGCGCTTGGCCTTGCGGGCTCGCGCTTCACCCATCGACATCTGCTTGTTGATCTCCTTGAGATCAGGCAGCGGCAGCACGACGCGAGCCTGCAGGTCGATCAGTTTTTGCTGCAGATCCTGCACTGCAGGGATATTGCGTCGAAGCGTGATCGCATAGGGCTGC
Organism: uncultured Burkholderiales bacterium; assembly: GCA_903923345.1. Lineage (GTDB taxonomy): Bacteria > Pseudomonadota > Gammaproteobacteria > Burkholderiales > Burkholderiaceae_E > UBA4615. The sequence goes on from CAIXXI010000034.1 coordinate 393, forward strand.
AGCACCTCGGCTTCTTTTTCGACCCAGCGCAGGTTGGATTCGTTGCCGGGGAAAGAGCGAATGAAATGCTCGCGGGGCATGCCGACCTTGTGCACGCAGATCTCGGCAATCGCGCGCTCCAGCGTGCGGACTTCCTCGACCTGTGAGCGCAGGGTGTCGCACAGCTTCTCGACCATCTTCGCGGTGAAGCGAATGGTCATGAGCATTTCCTGAAGCTCGGCCTGGGCCTTCAGGTAAGGCTTGGATTTGTAGCCTTCCTTTTCGTAGGCCACACGCATGCGGTCGAACCAGCGGCTGATGTGCTCGAATTTTTCCAGCGACGCCCGGCGCAGTTCCTGCAGCTTGGCGGTGTTGGCGCTATTGGCATCGGCCTCGCTGTCTTCGTCAGCGTCGAGTTCGGCCATTGCGGCAGCGGCCGCCGGCTGCGGCGGCGAGAAGTCTTCCTCGGCGTTCGGGTCGATCAGGCCGTCGACGACTTCGTCGATGCGCATGGTCTCGGCACGGATCTTGTCGGCTGCAGCCAGGACCTCGGCGATGGTGGTCGGGCAGGCGGAGATCGCCATGACCATGTGCTTGAGGCCATCTTCGATCCGCTTGGCGATCTCGATCTCGCCCTCGCGGGTGAGCAGCTCGACCGAGCCCATCTCGCGCATGTACATGCGCACGGGGTCAGTGGTGCGGCCAAACTCGGAATCGACCGTCGACAGCGCCGCCTCGGCTTCTTCCTCGGCGTCTTCGTCGGAGGAGACAACCGGGGTGTTGTCATTGATCAGCAGGGTTTCAGCATCGGGGGCGCGCTCATAGACCGTGATGCCCATGTCGCTGAAGGTGGTGATGATCGAATCAACGGCTTCGGCATCGACCAGGTCTTCGGGCAGATGGTCGTTGATCTCGGCGTAGGTCAGGAAACCCCGTTCCTTGCCGAGCTTGATCAGCAGCTTGAGCTTGTTGCGCTTGGCCTCGAGTTCTTCTTCGGAGCTGCCCAGGTTATGGGCGAGCGCGTCCCGGATCAGGGCCTTTTCCTTGGCGCGCTTGTCGCGAGCCCGGACCTTGGGCGGGGGCGGCGCCGGAATGGCTTCGATGGCCTCGACTTCACCACCGTCGCCATCCTCGAGGGAATCGGCCGGGTCGCCGATCAGGTCGAGATCGGCATCGTCAGTGGGCGGACCTGCCTTGGCTTTGGCACCTTTGGCGGGTGCCTTTGCAGCAGGTGCAGCCACCTTGGCCGCAGCGCCTTTGCGCACAGGCTTGGCTGATGCCTCCGCCTCGGTTGCCACAACGGCGGCCTTGACTGCAGCTGCCTTAACCGGAGTCGCCTTGGGTGCGTCGATGGGAGTGGCAGCCTTGGCTGACGCTGCCCGGGCAGCCGGCACCTTGGCGCCCGTGGCTTTGGCAGTCACGGCCTTGACAGCCTTGACGGCCGCAACCTTGGGGACTGCGGCGGTCTTGGAAGCAGCCGCAGACGGTGCGGCGGCACGGGCGCCAACCGACTTGCTGGCGGCCTTGGTGGCTGCCGCTGTTGCGGGTTGGGTGGAGGCCTTGACCGATGCCCTTGCCGGACTTGATTTGGCAGATGCCGCACCGCGGGCAGGCGCCTTCGCGGCCTCAGTCACCCGAGTGGCCTTTGCCGGAGCAACCGCGCGGGTCGCTGTCGATTTGGCGGGTGTCTTGGCTGCGGATTGCGACCGGGCGGATGCCGGGGCGCCCACCTCGGGTGCCGCCCGCTTTGCAGACGCTGTCTTGATGGGCTTTACGGTTGATTTGCTGGCCAAAGTAGTCCCCACGGTGCGCTGACGGGCCTTGCTGGATGACATCGCTCTCTTCTCCCCTTTCTGGCCGACGAAAGGCCATGCCGAAAGGAATTTGGAAAGCGATTCGGGAAAACCTTTGATTCTATCTGATTTCAGGATGCCGAAAACGTCTTTCTCAAGGCCAACAGCTCGGCATAGCGATGCCGTGACGCCTCATCCTGCAAACCCGCGGCGGCGAGTCGATCGACTTCCTCCCGGATCCCCTGGACTCGCAACTGGCTCAGCGCCCCCTCGACTTCGATGCTCAATGCGTCGGCGTCCAGATCTGCAAGCAGGCCTCGGTCCCGTGCGGCCTGAGCCTGCAGCGACGCGGCGAGCTCAGGATCGGTCTGGCGCAGGGCTTCAAGCCGTCCGGCGAAGGGGGTCCCTGCGGGCATCTCGGCCAGCCGGCCCATCCAGTCGACGACCACCTTGGGCAAAAATTCCATCGAAATCGACTGGGTGCTCAGGGTGGGCTGCAAGGCGAGCAGAAAGCACACCTGGCGCTGCAGGTCGGGCAGTTCGGCTTGTGAGACCGGGCGTCTGCGGACCGCCTGCCACGGCCTTTGCGCATCAGCGGCCCATTCGGGGGGAGGCCTGGCGTCCCGGCGTGCTCCCGGCTGGGTGGTCCGGCCCGCATCGGCGGACTCGGCGCGCCGGCCGGTCGGGATGCTGCCGCGACCATCGGACTGTGTCGCGGGGCCGACGAAGGCGGCCAGGTCTTCGGTGCTGATCCGTGCCTTGGCGGCAATCGCCTGCATCAGCTGCAGGCGCAGTGCAACCGGGGGCATGGCCAGCAGCATCGGACGCGCCTCGGCCTGGAACCGGGCTCTGCCCTCAGGCATGTTCAGATCGACCCGGGATGACAGTTCGCGAATCAGGAATTCCGACAGCGGCAGCGCGCCGGCCAGTTGCTCGGCAAAGCCCTGGGGGCCGTGCTCGCGAACGAAACTGTCCGGATCATGCTCGGCTGGAAGAAACAGAAAATCGATCCGCTTGGTATCGGCGACATGAGGCAGACAGGACTCCAGCGCACGCCATGCTGCGCGCCGCCCTGCGGCATCGCCATCGAAGGCAAAGGCCACCCGGTCGACCAGACGCAGCAATTTCTGAGCGTGCTGAGCCGTGGTCGCCGTACCCAATGTCGCCACGGCGTTGCCCACACCATGCTGCGCGAGCATCACCACATCCATATAGCCCTCGACCACGATGATGCAGTCGGCTTTCCGGATGGCATCGCGCCCTTCATACAGACCGTAGAGCTCTCGACCCTTGGAGAACAGCGGGGTCTCGGGCGAATTGAGGTATTTCGGTTCGCCCTTGCTCAGAACCCGTCCGCCAAAGCCGATCACCTGGCCACGCGGATTGCGGATCGGAAACATCACCCGATCCCGAAACCGGTCATATCGGCGCTTGCGCGAGGCGCCACCGGGCTGCCCCGACAGCTCGGCGCCGCCGGTATCAACCGGCGCCTGCACGGCTGCGGGTGCTTCAGGCTCATCGTCTTCGGGTTCGATGACCAGACCCGCGTCGAGCAGGTTGGAGGCAAAGTAATCTGCAACCGCCGCCTGAAGGCCGCGCCATCCCGGCGGGGCGTAACCCAAACCAAAGCGGGCTGCAATTTCACCGCTGACACCGCGCCCCTTGAGGTATTCGATGGCTGTGGGCGAATCCCGCAGTCTTTGCTTGTAAAAACGGGCCGCAGCCTCCGTTGCCTCGAGCAGACCCGGGTCCCGGCGCGGCGCCTCGCCGGCCACGCGCTCATCCGGTACGGTCAGACCCAGAGACCGGGCCAGTTCCTGGATGGCATCGACATATCCGAGCCCGGCCTGCTCCATCAGGAACCCGATGGCCGACCCATGGGCGCCACATCCGAAGCAGTGATAGAACTGCTTGGCGGGCGAAACGGTGAATGATGGCGA
>CAIXXI010000035.1 GCA_903923345.1 uncultured Burkholderiales bacterium
GATGAAGGGCCAGCCCCTGGCCTACAACAAGGACAATCAGGAGGACAAGGAACCGCTCTTCGACACGGCCGACACGCTGATCAACACCCTGCGCATCTTCGCGGACCTGGTCGGAGGCATTTCGGTGAATGCAGCAAGGATGCGCCAGGCCGCGGCCGAAGGGTTTTCAACAGCCACCGACCTCGCCGACTATCTGGTCCGGAAAGGCCTGCCGTTTCGGGACGCCCACGAAGCCGTTGCCCGGGCAGTCCGCCTCGCGGCAGACACACAACGCGATCTGGCTGATCTGAGCCTGGCCGAAATGCAAACGATCTGCCCTGCAATCGAGCAGGATGCCTACGCTTGCCTGACGCTCGAAGGCTCGGTTCAGTCCCGCAACCATACTGGCGGAACAGCCCCGCAACAGGTGCGGCTCCAGATTGAGCGTGCGCGTCAACGTCTCGCCCGGAACAACGATTCGAGCTCGCAGTGACACAACCAGCGTTCTTGTAAGGCCTCAGCAGTGCTGCGTATGGCCCGGCCTGATTTCAGGAATCAGCCTTCGGGCTTGACGATCGGCGTGCAATTGCACAGGTGACTCGGAGCGGACTAGAATCTTGCAGCGTCCAAGTCATGGACGCGCGCTCAAGAGTGCAATAGAACTCGAGCGCACGGTCAGCACCTCAATCTAAAGACGGAGACTCAATGGAACGTCGTTCCTTCATCAGAAAGGCCAGTGCCAGTGCAGCCACTGGCGGCGTGATTCTGGGCGCACCCGCGATCGTCCAGGCCCAACCGACCGTGCGCTGGCGCATGCCCTCGAGCTTCGCCAAGAGCCTTGACACTCTGTTTGGTGTCAGCGATGTCGTGTCCAAGCGCGTGGCCTCGCTCACCGATGGCAAGTTCCAGATCAGCACCCATGCACCCGGCGAAATCGTCCCGGCACTGCAGGTGCTCGATGCGGTCCAGAACGGCACGGTGGAAATCGGTCATACCGCGCTCTACTACTATTTCGGCAAGGATCCGACCTGGGCCTTCGGCACTGCGGTGCCCTTCGGCATGAATTTCCGCCAACTCAATGCATGGTGGTATCACGGCGGTGGCAGCAAGATCTTCAATGACTTCGCCAACAAGAATGGCGTTCAGGCATTGATGTCTGGCAACACGGGCACTCAGATGGGCGGCTGGTTCCGCAAGGAGATCAAGTCACTCGACGACCTCAAGGGCCTGAAGTTCCGGGTCGGTGGATTTGCTGGCGCCGTTCTGTCTAAGCTGGGCGTGGTGCCTCAGCAGATTGCGGCCGGTGACATTTATCCTGCGCTTGAGAAAGGCACGATTGATGCAGCCGAATGGGTCGGTCCACACGACGACGAGAAGCTGGGCCTGGCCAAGGTCGCCAAGTATTACTACACACCGGGCTGGTGGGAAGGTGGTCCAGGCCTGCATTGCATCGTTAATAACAAAGCCTGGGAATCATTGCCGCCTGCCTATAAATCGGCGCTGGAAGCTGCCTGCGCAGAGGGAACGGTCGACCTGATGGCCAAGTACGACGCCTATAACCCGCAGGCGCTGCTGCGTTTGCTGGGATCAGGCGCGCAGCTGCGTGAGTTCCCCAGGGCGGTGATGGATGCTTCCTTCAACGCGTCGCAGGAAATCTACAAAGAAACCTGCGAGAAAAATCCCGAGTTCAAGAAGATTCATGACCACTATTTTGGTTTCCAGCGCGATCAGATCCGCTGGGCCGGTGTGGCCGAGAAGCGCTTCGACGACTACATGGCCACTGCTAAGAAGCGGTGATGTTTCGGTAGTCATGCCAACAGAAAGCCCCGCGATGCGGGGCTTTCTGTTTTCGGGTTGGCTTCGTTTTGACATGAATCTGTCGCTGGAGCTTAACGGTAGGCACGGACACTCCTGTGCGCAGCCAGACGCCATCTGGGAGTCCGTCGCGTCCATGCGAAAGGACTTCATGGGCTGGCGTGCGCCACCTCAGGAGAATTCATGTCACACCATCCAGAGCTAGAGGTGGATTTAAGTATGGATGATCGCTACATCAACTTAATTGAGCAAGGAGTAGATTTAGCAATTCGCATGAGAAACCTGCCGGACTCATCATTGGGCTCCCGATTCATCGGCATGAATCCCTGGATCTTGGTTGCCAATCCTAAGTATCTTCAAGAGCATCC
>CAIXXI010000036.1 GCA_903923345.1 uncultured Burkholderiales bacterium
ATGTCGCTCAAGGAGCGCAAGCGAATCGGACATCGGCATTTCCAGTGGTTCATCTGCAGCATTCTCGAGCGCTTCATCTTCTGGACCGGCCCGGTCGATCGCATCCGGGCACTGGTGACGATCGAGAACGAATCCCTGTTCACCGATCACCGCGGCAAGCCGCTCATCCTGCTTGCGCCGCATTTCGTGGGCATCGACGGTTGCGGCATGCGCCTGGCCATCACTTCGCCGTATTGCGCGATCTACCAGCATCAGAAGGATCCGGTCCTCGATGCCCAGATGCTGGCCGGCCGCTCGCGCTTTCCCGGCGCGGTGGTGCTGTCGCGCCAGGAGGGTGTGCGATCGACGGTGAGGCTGATCCGCTCCGGGGTGCCGCTGCACTATTCGCCGGACTTCGATGTCGGGATTCGCGACGCGATCTTCGTGCCGTTTTTCGGCGTGCCGGCGGCCACCGTGACCTCCATGGCGAGACTGGCCCAATTGACCGGCGCGACCATCGTGCCCTGGGTGAGCCAGATGACCCGGGATGGCTATGTCGGTCGGTTTTACCCGCCCTGGACCGACTTCCCGGGCGATGACATCGAGGCCGCGACCCGCCGGCTCAACGCGTTTGTCGAGGAGCGTGTGCTGGAGATGCCCGAGCAGTACATGTGGTCGCATCGGCGCTTCAAGACCCGCCCGCCCGGCGTGCCGAGCCCGTATTCGCATGAGCGATAATCAGCTGATGCGACTGAAGTTCACCAAGATGCACGGCGCGGGCAACGACTTCGTCGTGCTCGATGGTGTGCGCCAGAAGATCGAGCTGGCGCCGTCTCAATGGCGCGCGCTGGCCGATCGGCACTTCGGCGTGGGCGCCGATCAGATGCTGCTGGTCGAGGCTGCTGACGGCCCCGACGTCGATTTCGTCTATCGCATCTTCAATGCCGATGGCGACGAAGTCGAGCAGTGCGGCAACGGCGCGCGCTGCTTCGTGCGCTTCGTCGTCGATCAGGGGCTCACCGAGGCTCGCTCAATCCGGGTTCGCACCCGCGCAGGCGTGATCGTGCCCAGCCTGGCCGATGACGGGCGCGTGCGCGTCGACATGGGCCGCCCGGTGCTCGAACCATCCCGGGTGCCGTTCGAGACCGAGGGCCTGCAATCACAGGCTCAAGCGCAGGATCAGTTGTGGCCTTTGGCGCTGCCACAGTCGGTGCGCTGGATATCAGTGGTCTCGATGGGCAATCCGCATGCAGTGCAGGTGGTCGACGACGTCGACACCGCTCCCGTGGCCATCGAAGGGCCGCTGATCGAGACGCATCCGCGCTTCGTGCGTCGGGTCAATGCCGGGTTCATGCAGGTGGTGTCGCGACGCCTGATCCGACTGCGGGTCTTCGAGCGGGGTGCGGGCGAGACCCTGGCCTGCGGAACCGGCGCCTGTGCCGCCGTGGTGGCCGGCATTCGGCGTGGCCTGCTCGATGAGCAGGTCGACGTACAGACCCGCGGCGGCATGCTGAGCATTGAATGGCGCGGGGCCGAAGTGTTCATGACCGGCCCGGCGCAGACCGTATTCAGTGGGGAAATCGATCTCGATGCCCTGCACACTCAAGGACTGTCACAGCCATGACCGACCCGCTCGACACCGATGCGATCGCGCAGTACCTCCTGGACAACCCCGGATTCTTTGAAGCCTATCCCGACCTGCTCGCCTCGATCACTGTGCCGCATCCGCACGGCGGGCGCGCGGTGTCGCTGGTGGAACGGCAAGTCGACATGCTGCGCGAACGGCACAAGGCGCTCGAGCTGCGGCTGGCCGAGCTGGTGCAGCATGGGCGCGAAAACGACCTGATCTCCGAGAAGCTGCAGCGCTGGAGTCGCGAACTGCTGCGCACCCGCGATCCCCGTGCCTTGCCGGCGCTGGTGGTCGATGGCCTGCAGTCCGGGTTCGCCGTGCCTCAGGTGGCCCTTCGCTTGTGGAAGCTGCCGGCCCAGTACGGCGATCTGCCGGCGATGGCCGAGGTCGACGCTGAGGTGATCAGTCTGGTCGACAGCATGCGTCAGCCCTATTGCGGCCGAAACGCCGATTTCCAGGCATCCCGCTGGCTGCCCGGGGCGGGCACCCAGACCGCATCGCTGGCACTGCTGCCGATGCGCGTGGGTGCGGCACCCGATTCCTTCGGCCTGCTGGTGCTGGGTTCGCCGGATGCGTCGCGCTTCGAGCCCGGGATGGGCACGACGTTTCTGGAGCGGATCGCCGAAGTGGCCAGTGCGAGCCTGTCGCGACTGACCGCGTGAGTGCGGCCTCATCCCTTCGCGCAGCCGCCCGGTGGTGAGCATGTCACTGCCCGATCCGGTGCAACAGCCCTCCGGACAGCCCGATTCCGTCCGACATGCAGCCGACATCGATGCCTACCTGACCCGGCTTCGCACCGAGCGCAATGCCTCGCCGCGTACGCTGGACGCTTATGGACGGGAACTCGCCCGCCTGAGTCAGCTGCTCGGTGATCAGGACTGGGCGGCACTGCATGAGTCGCAGGTGCGCCGCGCGGTTGCGGCCATGTCTCGGCAGGACCTGTCCGCCGCCTCGATTGCGCGCCGCCTCTCGGCCTGGCGCGGCTTTTTCGACTGGCTGGCAACGCGCGGCTCGGTGGCATCCAACCCGGTGCGCGGTGTGCGAGCACCGCGCAAGGCCAAGCGGCTGCCCAAGGCCTTGCAGCCCGATCTGGCGATGCGCCTGATGCAGCCTGACCCGGACGTCAGCACACCCGACGATCCCTTCGAAGCGGCCCGAGATCAGGCGGTGATTGAATTGCTGTATTCCAGCGGCTTGCGCTTGTCGGAACTGACCAGTCTGGATGTCCGATTCATTGACAGCGAGGGGCATCGCAGCGCCGGCTGGCTGATGCGCGAGGATGCCGAGGTCCAGGTGCTGGGCAAGGGCGGCAAGCGGCGCACGGTACCGGTGGGCGGGCCCGCCCTGCGGGCACTGGATGCCTGGCTGTCGGTGCGCAGCGACTTCATTGCGCTGCATCCGGGCGCTGATCCGCACGCGCTGTTTCTGTCGCGCCGGGGTTTACGACTGGGCAATCGCGCCGTGCAGACCCTGGTGCGCCGGCTGGCGATCGCCCGTGGCGTGCCGGTCGATGTGCATCCCCATGTGCTGCGCCATTCGTTTGCCAGTCATCTGCTGCAATCGAGTGGCGACCTGCGCGCGGTGCAGGAACTGCTTGGGCATGCGAGCATCGCCACCACCCAGGTCTACACCTCGCTGGATTTCCAGCGGCTCGCCGCGGTCTATGATGCCGCCCACCCGCGCGCCAAGGCACGCGGCCCTGCCTGACTTTTTGAGCTGCGCCCGATCCGGCGCACTGCATGCCATCGCGAGCCCAGATGCCCTCGAGCGATCACCCCAGACTTGAATGCACGCTTCACCTGAAGCCCGGCAAGGACAAGTCGCTGCTGCGACGTCATCCCTGGATCTATGCGAACGCGATCGATCGGATCAGCGGCACGCCGCAGTCGGGCGAGACGGTGCGGGTGCTGAGCACTGATGGTCGATTTCTGGCCTGGGCCGCGTTCAGTCCGGCCTCATCGATCCGGGCGCGAGCCTGGTCTTTTCTGGAAGCTGATCGGGTCGATGCGGCGCTGATCGGTGCGCGTGTGTCGGCGGCAGTGCAGCGTCGACGCGGGCTGGAAGCCCACACCAATGCGATCCGGCTGGTGTTCGGCGAGGCCGATGCCCTACCGGGCCTGGTGGTCGATCAGTATCGCGAGCAATTGGTCGTGCAGTTTCTGGCTGCAGGCGTTGAGCACTGGCGCGAGGTGATTCTCGATGCGCTGAAATCTGCCACGGGCTGCACGGCGGTGTACGAGCGCTCGGATGCGGCCGCG
>CAIXXI010000037.1 GCA_903923345.1 uncultured Burkholderiales bacterium
GTTTCACTGAGCTGTGCTTCACTGACCTGTTTTCAGGCCGAGTCTGACCATGCTGGACCTCGACGATCAGGTAACACCGGGAACGATGACCAAGTCGGAGCTGATTGCCCGACTGGCCGAGCGCTATCCCCAATTGGTGGCCAAAGATGCCGAGTTTGCGGTACGCACCATCCTGGATGCGATGGCCCGCACGCTCTCCGATGGCCATCGCATCGAGATCCGCGGCTTCGGCAGTTTTGCCTTGTCGCATCGGCCTCCGCGTGTCGGTCGCAATCCAAAGTCCGGCGAGCGCGTCGAAGTGCCGGAAAAGCGCGTGCCGCATTTCAAGCCTGGCAAGGAATTGCGCGAGCGAGTCGATGTCCGTGGCCGTCTCGACGATGAGGCCTGAGGCGCGCTTTCCTGACGGTCGCTCCGGTTTTTCGGCGGGCCGCACGGAGCAATGCCCACCATGAAGCTGATTGGCTGGCTGATCCGCCTGGGCGTCTTCATCCTGCTGGTGGGCTTTGCCCTGTCCAACACCGAGACCGCAACCCTTCGATTTTTCGGCATCCCGCAATTCGAGTGGCGCGCTCCGCTGGTGCTGTTCCTGCTGGCCTTCTTTGCCGGCGGTGCCTTGCTCGGGGTTCTGGCGTCCATGCCGATGGTGATGCGCCGCAACCGCGAACTGGCTGCGCTGCGCCGCGAGATGCACACATCCGGCGACGATCCGTCAGCCCGACGTGCGTTCGCCCCCGGCCCTCTGGCGGACCGCGCTGAGCCTGCCTCCGCGGCCCGCACCGTACACATCAACAAAGCCTGAGTTCGACCTGGATGGAAATCGAACTCTGGTGGCTGCTTGCGCTGCCTGCATTCTTTGCGCTGGGATGGTTGGCCTCGCGCCTGGATGCGCGCGGCAACCGGCGTGCGTCCGCCCAGTTGCCCGATGCCTACTTCAAGGGTCTGAACTTCCTGCTCAATGAGCAGCCCGACAAGGCCATCGATGCATTCGTCGACGTGATGCGACTCGACCCTGAAACGGTCGAGCTGCATTTTGCGCTGGGCAATCTGTTTGGTCGCCGCGGTGAAACCGACCGTGCGATCCGGGTGCACCAGAGTCTGGTGGCCCGAACCGATCTGCCCGCTGCGCAACGCGAGCATGCGTTGTTCGAACTCGGTCAGGATTTTCTGCGCGCTGGCCTGCTCGATCGGGCAGAAGACGCATTCGCGCAGCTCGAAACCAGTGCCTATGCCAGTTCAGCATTGCGCAATCGACTGAATATCGCGCAGATGGTCCGCGACTGGCCGCGCGCCATCGAACTGGCCGAGCGGCTCGAGCGGGAAAGCGGCGACAGCCAGCGTCGCCTGATTGCCCAGCTGCATTGCGAGCTCGCGCAGCAGGCGCTGGTCGCCAAAGGGCGCGCTCCCGAAGAGGCGCGCGCCGATGCCAATCGGGACATCGACCGGGCGATTGCGGCCGATCGCACCCACCCGCGGCCTTGGCTGTTGCGCGGCGAAACAGCGCTGTCCAATGACGACTGCGAGGCCGCGATCGAGGCCTGGTCTGAGCTGGCCCGGATCAGCCCACCGCATCTGGCCCTGATCGCAGACCGCTGGCTCGATGCCCACGAGCGGATCGGGCGCCTGTCGCAGGGCCTGACCGCGCTGGAGGGCGCCCTGGGCGACCAGCCGCCTGTTGATGCGCTGCGCGCGATGGCTCAGGGCCGTGCCCGCCGTGACGGCCTTGAGCCGGCAATTGCCTGGTTGCGTTCCAGCCTGGAGCGCAATCCCTCGCTGCTGGGCCTGGAGCAGCTCCTGGAGTTGCGCCGCTCGGCGAATCCCAGCGCGGCCGAGTCGGCCGATCTGGCCCTGTCTGCAGCGCTCATCAAGCCACAGGCTTCGCGACTGGCCCGCTTCGTTTGCAATCACTGCGGTTTCAAAGCGCGACGGCATTACTGGCAATGCCCGGGCTGCAGTCGGTGGGACACCTATGCGCCCAGGCGCACCGAAGAACTCGGAGCCGAAGCAGGCGCCTGAGTCTGTCTGAGTGTGGCCTGCGGGTGGCGTGTCGGTTGCCTAGGCCGTTCGCTCAATGGCGCACGTTCCTGCCGCGATGCACGATCTCGTGAACGTGGGCGTCATGTCGGACGCCCCAATCGACCGAGGTCTGCATGAACATTCGAACCGGCTTTCTCGCTGCCTTGTTCTGGCTTCTGTTACCGCTACCGGTATGGGCTGCGGTCAATGTCAACACCGCCACACCAGATGAACTGCGTACCGTTCGCGGCATCGGGCCAGCCATTGCCAAGCGCATCATCGACGAGCGTGGCAAGGGCCCGTTCAAAAGCCTGGACGATCTGCAGGCCAGAGTTCGCGGCATCGGTGAAGCCACCGCCCGAAAATTCGCTGCTGGTGGGCTGACAGTCGGTGCCTCGACCCGCGCGGAGTCGGGTGTCTCGAGCACCGGCAAGGTCTCACCGGGCTCCACCGCACGATCGGCTGCTTCCCCATCTGCGGTGGGTGGAACTGCAGCAACGACTGGCGCAATAGCGTCAGGGGCGGCGGGCGATCGCTCGGTCAGCAGGCCTCGGCAGAACTGACCGACATCGAAAAACACTCGAGACACATCCCGCCGGCTAAAGGCTTCGATCGTCAAGCCAATCCGGCCAGGATCCTGTCAGCCCGCAGCAGGTCAGGGTAATCAAACCCTTGGGTGAACCAGCCGCGAACGGGTTGCAAGACATTCCGTGCCGACGCTCTGTGTCCTCGTCGGCTCAGTAGACCTGCGAGGTCGATTGACGCTCGCAACGAAAACAGTTTTGCGCCTTGAGACTCGGCGACTGAAATGGCCGTTTTGTATGCATCTTCAGCCGAAACGCTGTCCCCATCCAGCTCCCGCAATCGACCCCGTAGCCGAACTAATTCGGATTCGCTCAGGCGCTCTTCGCATTCACTCTGAACTTGCTCGCCCATCTCCAGATACTGGGCTGCCTCTTTATTCAACCCAACGGACAGAAGACCATCGGCCGCGCGCGCGCAGTATTCCGCGCAATGAAACCGACCACCTGACGTTGCCCAGATTGAATACCCTTCTTGAAGCTGCCTTAACCCGAGTTGCTTATCTCCTGTCTCTATGTTGATCTGTCCGAGATTCAAGATGGCAACACCAAGGCGAGTGGTCATGCCAATAGACTCACTGATCCTCATGCATCTGTTCGCAAGTTCAGCCGCCTCTGCATAATTTCCCTTGAGCATGAGTTGAATCGTCAGCGCCTGAAGTGCCCATACTTCGGCCGTTGGCTGCACAATCGACTCGGCAATTCTCAGCGCGTCTTGAGCAAGGGCTAAGCCGCTATCAAGATAGCCTGAATAGGCCAACACCCGAGTGCCGTAGGTCCGAATTGGGATACACGAAATGGCGCCGCCCAAAAGGCGACCTCGAGCGTGGGCATTGGCATCATCCAGATTCTTCGCAGCGAGCAGGTGGCTCCAAGCACGGTGAAATTGCCCGAGATGGAATCGGGAAATACCAAGGCAAGCCTCACGGTCGATCTGATTCGCAGGATCTGCAATGGCAAGAACATCCGCGGGAATGTTCTCGAACATGTCGAGCACGTCGGTGAACGCGCCCGCCGCAAAAAAGCTTGGACCGATGCCCGCAGACGCTGCCAGGTGACGATTGATGTCCTCCGATCCAGCGCAAAGTTCGAGCGCCCGACTGAAACACTTCTTAGTCCGCGGCGATCGATACCCTTCGCAATTCATCAGTGCCGCGCCGAGCTTCATTTGCAACTCGAGCTCGGCTTCCCGGTCTGACGGTGGCTCGACCGCATCGCCAAGTAAAGCCAAGGCCGCCTGGTAATGAGTCACGCCCTCGCGGATTGCTGTGCGGCCGATGGCTAAATCGCCCGCTTCGCACCAATGCTTGTACGCCACTTTGACGTTGGAGGCCTCTTGAAAGTGATACGCAAGGATCTCCGGTTGGCTGGCAATGTCGTCTGCTTGGATTTCTTGCAGTGCTGCAGCGATCCTCGCGTGGATTGATCTCCTTACGCTCGTCACCATCGAGCTATAAGCAGTGTCACGGATCAATGCATGCTTGAAGGTGTAGGTCGCATCAGAGCCTTCGCCAGTGCGAAAAAGCAGTTCCGCCTTCAATAGACGGTCAATGGCCTTCAACATCTGCAATTGCGGCATGGGGGCCAACACAGCCTCAAGCAGGCGATGAGTGAACTCGCGACCCATCGCAGCACCCGCCTGAGCGACCACCATTCCTCGCTCTGATCGATCGAGACGCGCCATCAGCGAGTCCTGCAAGGTGGGTGGAATCGTCAACGCACTTGAGTCACTTTTCAGCGCAGACTCATCCATGAGTTCGGACAACATGCCTGATTCAAAAACATTTTTGGTCAGTTCTTCGACGAACAAGGGAACACCGTCGGCTTTCTCAACAATCTCTGTAATCAGCTTCTCAGGCAGCGCCATGCCTCCCGAAACCGATCGAATCATCGACATACATTCACCCGCATTCAGCCGATTCACCGCAAGGCAGTGAGTGTGGTCAGAACCTGACCAAGGCGCGAGGTAGTCAGGCCGAGCAGTGGCCACGATGAATAGTCTCGAGTTCCGCAGCCCTTCGATGGCAAGACTCAGCAGTTCTTCGGTGGTCGGATCAATCCAATGCGCGTCTTCGAGCAGCAGCAAAACAGGTTGAACTGTTGCTCGGCGCGACAGTCCGTCGATGATCGCCTCCAAGGTTCTCGCTTTGACCTGTTGAGCGGTTTGTCCGGTCGGAAGCCGTGTGCTGTCGTTCAAGCCGACGACCTGCAGCAGGTAGCCAACAGATTCAGGCGGGTACTCTGACTCGCGCAGTTTCATCACGAAACTATTCAAACGCGACTCGCGTGAGTCCTTTGCCTGAATGCCCGCGTCTGCTTCAAGTTGCCGAGCGACCGGCGCTAATGCGCTGCCCTTGAAGTAAGGGGAGCATTGCCACAGCACTGTCGTGAAGTCTTGCTCCTTGAGTTGTTCTCGCAAAGCCTGACAGATGCGTGACTTTCCAATACCGGCCTCCCCAGACAGCAGCAGCCCTTGCGCCTCGCCCAGACTCGCCTTAGCCGCGAGTTCCAGCAGAGTCGCCATCTCGGACTCGCGTCCAACCAGCGCAGTCAGGGCTTTGGAATGAGAGGCCTCAAATCGGCTGACGAAAGGGCGCTCCTCCAGCAATCGCCACGCTCTGATGGGTAAGTCAAATCCCTTAAGGCGCATGGGCTCCAGCGTCTCCAGTTCGAATGCACTGCCAACGAGCCGACGGGTGTCTTCCGACAAGATGATCTGGCCGGGTTGCGCCTGTGCCTGCAGCCTAGCCGCGAGCGTCGGCGCCTGTCCACTGGCCGACATTTCTGCGGCTGATGTGCCCACGCCAATCGCACCCACCACCACACTGCCCGATGCGATTCCGATGCGCGATCGCAATACGACCTCGGGTACAAACTTCAATTGTGAAATCGCGCGATTAATCGCCAAGCTGGCTCGAAGGCAACGATCAGCGGCGTCTTCTTGAGCATTCGGATAGCCGAAATAGGCCAGCACACCATCAAACAGGAACTGAGCGACATGGCCATCAAATGGTGAGATCGCCTCGACAACTGTGGAGTGGTAGGCATTCACGACCCGCTGCAGATCTTCAGGATCGAGAGTGCGAGATAGCTCCGTGGCGCCCACCAGGTCGCAGAACATCACAGTCAACTGGCGGCGCTCTGTGATGTCCCGAACGCTGAAGTCATGGTGTGGCCCCTCGTCAGGTCCATGGGGGCTTCTCGTTTGCACGCGATGTGCGTCCAGGGCTTTCAGCAGGCGCTTTCGATCCCCGAGCTCGAGTCCGATTTCCTTGAGGTCGGCATTGTCCAGATCCCACAGGACATCCATCTCGATCCCTGCGTTGAGCAGCGCAGGCGACAGCCGTTCAAGTCCTGCTTTGGCCAGCCATGCTGCGAGATTCATGAATATTCTCCAAAGGCCCGTGCGGCCCTAATCGGCCACATCATGGGTCGTCGATGATCGCGGTTCGAAGACTGTTCAATGGGTGGCTGACCGAAGCCCTATAACGAAAATAAGCGCAGTGTTGTGAAGAAGACCTGTTCAATACTCAACCGCCCTGCGATGGCGATTGGCATATGTTAGCTGGCCATGCGGAACCTGCGATTGTGCGTGCGAGTCGAATCGACAGAGAAGCTCGTCGCGTCGTCGAGTCTTGTCGGGGCTGATCGTCGGCGCTGGCAGGTCCTCGCACTGCTCTTTGTCTGCCAGGTTGACTTGGGTTTATTGAAGCGACTGCTTAGTCCAGCCGGCGGCCTCTTCATCGTTATCATCGCGGGATGCCACAGCACCTTTCGCCGCCCACCCCTGCGCCCACACCACCTGCTGCCGTGAGCGCGCCGCGCTGGTTGCTCTATGCGCGCCTGCTGAGGCTGCATCGCCCGATTGGCACCCTGTTGCTGATCTGGCCGACCCTGTGGGGATTGTGGTTCGCAGCCTCGGGCATGCCGCCGCGCTACGAGCTGATTGCGTTTTGCCTGGGCACGCTGCTGATGCGTTCGGCCGGTTGTGCCATCAACGACTGGGCCGATCGGGACTTCGACCGCCATGTCGAGCGCACCCGGGACCGGCCACTCACGGCCGGGCTGATCCGTCCGTCTGAAGCGCTGGCCCTGTTTGTCGGTCTGTCGCTGGTGTCCTTGCTGCTGGTGCTGCCGATGAATCGCCTCGTCTGGGCGCTCGCGGTGGTCGCGGCTTTTCTGGCCGGCAGTTACCCCTTCACCAAACGCTTCTTCGCCCTCCCGCAGGGCTATCTGGGCATCGCCTTCGGCTTTGGCATTCCCATGGCCTTTGCAGCACTGCAGGGCAGCGTGCCGGTCACCGCCTGGATACTGCTGGCCGCCAACGTCTTCTGGGCCATCGCCTACGACACCGAGTACGCCATGGTCGATCGCGAAGACGACCTCAAGATCGGCATTCGCACCTCGGCGATCACCTTCGGTCGATTCGATGTGGCGGCGGTGATGGCCTCATATGGACTGACGCTGGCCCTGCTGGCTGTGGCCGGAGTTCGGGAAGGCTGCGGCCTGGCGTATGCCCTCGGTCTGGTGCTCGCCGCCGGTATCGCGGTCTATCACTGGACCCTGATTCGCAATCGCAGCCGTGAGGGCTGCTTCAAGGCCTTCAATCACAACACCTGGTTTGGTGCTGCGGTCTTTGCCGGCCTCGCACTGGACTTTGCCTTGCGATGAACTCAGTTCCCGAATTCATCGCCCAGCTCACCCGATCTCCGGTCGGCTGCAGCCATGGCCTGCGCCACCATGCCCGGCAGGTCGAGCGACTCGAACACCGCCAGGGCAGCCGCTGTGGTGCCGCCTTTCGAGGTCACGCGCTCGCGCAGAATTGACGGCGGCTCACTCGCGGTGCTGGCCAGTTGCGCCGCACCCAGCACGGTTTGCAGCGCGAGCAGGCGCGATTGCTCGGCATTCAGGCCCAGTTTCACGCCACCTTCGATCATCGATTCAATGAACCGAAAGACATAGGCTGGTCCGCTGCCGCTCAAGGCCGTCACCGCATCAAGCCGGGCTTCGTCATCGACCCACACCGTCTGGCCAACCGCTGCCATGATCGACTGAGCAAGGGCGCGGTCCTGTTCCGAGCAGCCGGGTAATTCGGCCAGCCCGGTGGCCCCCAGGCCGACCAGCGCTGGTGTGTTCGGCATGGTCCGGATGATGCGTCGATAGCCACCCAGCCAGCGCGACAAATCGCTGGCCCTCACGCCGGCGGCAACCGACACGATGAGTTGCTGCCGGATCGACGGCGCGATGGCCTCGATTGCTTCGCGCATCTGCTGCGGTTTGACCGCGAGCACCACGACATCGGCATCGAGTGCAGCGGCGTCAGGCCGTTCGTGGGTGGCGATGCCAAAGCGCGCGCCGATGGCCGCACGCTGTTCGGGCGATGGATCGACCGCGCTGATCGAAGCCGCAGATGCGCCCTTGCCGATCAGCCCGCCGATCAAGGCAGCCGCCATATTGCCCGCGCCGATGAAGACGATGCGGCACGTCGCTGGCTCGGTTCGTTCGGATGATGGGTTCATGAGCGCTCTCCTGAATGCTTGAGGAACTGACGTGGCCGCAGGCCCAGGACCCACAACACGCCGAGGTAGACGGCTGCCCCGGCACCGACCAGAGCCAGTGCCAAAGCGATGCGGGCAAAGGGCTGAGCCCGCAATGCCTCCCAATCGAATTGCGGCACGGCGAACCACAGCAGGGCAGCCATCGCGGCCAGGGCCAGTGCCAGCTTCAACAGGAAGGCGCTCCAACCGGCACGGGGTCGGTAGATGCGACGACGCAATAGCCCGGCCAGCAGCAACGCGGCATTGATCATGGCGGCAATCGAGATCGACAAAGCCAGTCCGGCATGGTCCAGCCAGGGCACGAAGACCAGGTTCATCGCCTGAGTCGAGACCAGCACCAGCAAGCCGATTCGAAGCGGGGTGCGCACATCCTGGCGCGCGTAGAAACCTGGCGCGAGAATTTTGATCGCCACCAGTCCGAGCAGGCCGCAGGAGTAGGCCAGCACCGCGCGGGAGGTCATGTCCAGGTCGTGCGCATCGAACTGGCCATAGTGAAACAGCAGCGCGGTCAGCGGCTTGGCCATCAGGGCCATCCCGACCATGCAGGGCAGGGCGAGCAGCGCGCACAGTCGCAGGCCCCAGTCGAGCAGGGCACTGTAGTCATCCGTGCGGTTCTGGGCATTGGCAAGCGACAGGCTCGGCAGCAGCACAGTGCCCAGCGCGACGCCCAGCAGCGCGGTCGGAAACTCCATCAGCCGGTCGGCAAACGACACCCAGGAGACACTGCCTGCGCCCAGCCGTGATGCGATGTGCGTGTTGATGATCAGGCTGATCTGCGCCACCGAGACCGCCAGCAAGGCGGGTCCCATCTGCGCCAGGATTCGCCTGACCTGAGAATCCGCAAGCGCAGTACGAAGGTTCAGCCCGATGCGCGGCAGCATGCCGATGCGCAACAAGGCCGGCACCTGGATCGCCAGTTGCGCCAGGCCACCGACCACGACACCCACCGCCAGCGCATAAATCGGCGGATCAAACCGTGGCGCCAGAAACATCGCCGCAGCGATGAATGACAGGTTGAGCAGGACCGGCGTGAAGGCCGGGACCGCGAAACTGCGCCAGGTGTTCAGCACCCCGGCCGCCAGTGCCACCATCGAGATCGTCAGGATGTAGGGGAACATCCAGCGGGTCATGACCACGGCGGCATCGAATGCGGCGGGTTCGCTCGCCAGGCCCGAGGCCATCGCCCAGACCAGGAAGGGCGCAGCCACCACACCGAGCGCCGACACCGCCACCAGCGCCCAGAACAGCACCGTGCCCACATGGTCGACCAGCGAGTGCATGCTGGCCTCATCGCGGCTTGCACGGGCCGAGGCCAGAATGGGCACGAAGGCCTGCGAAAAGGCGCCTTCGGCAAACAGCCTGCGCAGCAGATTGGGCAGCCGAAAGGCCACGAAGAAGGCATCGGTGAGTGCCGAGGCACCAAAGACCGTGGCGGTCAGGTTTTCGCGGATCAGCCCGGTGATACGAGACAGCAGCGTCAGGCCACTGACCGTGGCAACCGATCGGAGCAGGTTCAAGCGCGCTGCTCCCGTGCGACTTGAGGGCTTGCAGGCTGTAGCAAGAACGTCTTATACTTCAAGGCTTTCCCGAATTCGGGCTGATCTGTGAACCGCCGATTGAACCACACTTGAGTTCGGTCAACTTTTGCGGTGCACCCAAGAACGAGATCTTCGCATGGCCAATATCGCTTCGGCTCGCAAACGCGCCCGCCAGGCTGTCAAGCAGAACGCCCATAACTCGAGCCTGCGCTCGCGTCTTCGCACCGCCATCAAGGCCGTGCGCAAGGCGGTTGCCGGTGGCGACAAGGCCGTCGCTGCAGCTCAGTTCCAGGCATCAACCAGCATCATTGATTCGATCGCAGACAAGCAGATCATTCACAAGAACGCAGCGGCCCGTCACAAGAGCCGCCTGTCAGCTGCCGTCAAGCGGATGGCCTGATCATTCTTCGGATCACCCGCGTGATCCGAACAGGGCACTGCCCACCCTGACGATCGTGGCCCCCTCGGCCACCGCGGCCTCAAGGTCCCCGGACATGCCGATCGACAGGGTGTCCACAGCCAGACCGGCCGACTTCATCGCCTCAAAAACCGACCTGACCTGCGCAAACTGCGCCCGCTGAAGGGCGAAGTCATCGCTCGGCGCCGGAATCGCCATCACGCCTCGCAGCCGCATGCGCGGCAATGTGGCAATCAGCTGACCCAGCGCCA
>CAIXXI010000038.1 GCA_903923345.1 uncultured Burkholderiales bacterium
CTGCCGTGGCTTCTGAAAAACGCGTCCGTTTTGGGCAGAGCGTCCTGCCGTGGGTCCTGATCGCCCCTCAGATGGCGATCGTTCTGGCCTTCTTTTTCTGGCCGGCGGGTCAGGCACTGCACCAGAGTGTGCTGAGCCAGGATGCCTTCGGCACCACCACGAGCTTCGTGGGGCTGGAGAATTTTCAGCGCCTGTTTGCCGACGACACCTACCTGGCCTCCTTCAAGACCACCGCGGTTTTTTCGGTTCTGGTGGCCTCCCTCGGAATCGGGCTGGCCCTGCTGCTGGCGGTCATGGCTGATTCGGTCGTGCGCGGTGCCACGGTGTACCGGACCCTGCTGATCTGGCCCTACGCGGTGGCGCCGGCCATCGCCGGGGTGCTGTGGCTGTTCATGTTCGCGCCCTCAGTGGGCATCGTGAGCCATGCACTACGGGCAGTGGGCATCGACTGGAACCATCTGCTGAATTCCAGGCACGCGATGTCACTGATCGTGATGGCTGCGGTCTGGAAGCAGATTTCCTACAACTTCCTGTTCTTCCTGGCTGGCCTGCAGTCGATTCCCAGGAGCCTGATCGAGGCGGCTGCGATCGACGGTGCCCGACCCTGGAAGCGCTTCTGGACCATCGTTTTTCCGCTGCTGTCACCGACCACCTTCTTTTTGCTGGTCATCAACGTCGTCTATGCCTTCTTCGACACCTTCGCGATCGTCGACGCGGCAACCCAGGGCGGCCCCGGCAAGGACACCGCGATCCTGGTCTACAAGGTCTACTACGATGGTTTCAAGGCGATGGACCTGGGCGGGTCCGCGGCGCAGTCGGTGGTGCTGATGGCGATTGTCATTGCCTTGACGGTCGTTCAGTTTCGCTACGTCGAAAAGAAGGTTCAGTACTGAGATGGTCGAGCGCCGCCCGGTCATGACGGTCGTGGCCCATCTGGTCCTCATCCTCGGGGTGATGCTGGTGGCCTTTCCGCTGTTCGTCACTCTGATCGCATCGACTCAAACCGCGCAGCAGATCGTCCAGCAAGCACCGATGTCGCTGTGGCCGGGTTCGAACCTGATCGAGACCTACCGGGTCGCGTTGTTCGGCGGTCAGACCGGGTATGGCAGCCGCATCGCACCGGTTGCGCCCATGCTGTGGGTGAGTTTTGTGAGTGCGATCACCATCGCGGTGGGCAAGATCGTCATTTCGCTGCTGTCGGCGTTTGCGTTCGTGTATTTCCGCTTTCCCGGTCGGATGCTGTGTTTCTGGATGGTGTTCATCACTTTGATGCTGCCGGTCGAGGTCAGAATCGGACCGACCTACGAGGTGGTCTCCAACCTCGGGCTGCTCAACACGTATGCCGGCATGACCGTGCCCTTGATCGCTTCTGCAACCGCAACGTTTTTGTTCCGTCAGTTTTTTCTGACCGTACCTGACGAACTGCTCGAGGCAGCCCGTATCGACGGCGCAGGACCCATGCGCTTTTTCTTCGATGTGCTGCTGCCCCTGTCGGCCACCAGCATCGCCGCGATTTTTGTCATCCAGTTCATCTACGGCTGGAACCAGTACCTGTGGCCACTGCTGGTGACAACCGATGAGTCCCGCTACCCGATCGTCATGGGCATCCGGAGGATGATTTCCGGCGGCGACGCGGCCAATGAATGGAACGTGATCATGGCCACCGCCATTCTGGCAACGATTCCACCTGCTGCGGTGGTGCTGCTGATGCAGAAATGGTTCGTCAAGGGTCTGGTCGATACCGAGAAGTGAGCCGCCGGCCTTGAGCCGTTCGGATCCTGTGAGGGCTTGGATGGGTGCGCTGTCGTTTCGCAATGTGATCAAGGACTATGGTGTCGCGGGTCGATTGAATCGCGTCATTCACGGTGTCGACGTCGACATCCATGATGGCGAATTCATCGTGATCGTCGGTCCGTCGGGCTGTGGAAAGAGCACCTTGCTCAGGATGGTGGCCGGGCTCGAAGAGGTCACTGCCGGCGAAATCCGCATCGGCGATCGGCTGGTCAACGATGTCGAGCCCGCCGACCGCGACATTGCGATGGTGTTCCAGAACTACGCGCTGTATCCGCACATGAGCGTGTTCGACAACATGGCCTATGGCCTCAAGATCGCTCGCGTGCCGCGCGCTGAAATCGAGTCTCGAGTGCGGCGTGCTGCCGCCATTCTGGAGATTGGCGAATACCTGGATCGCAAGCCGAGACAGCTCTCGGGCGGGCAGCGCCAGCGGGTGGCCATGGGGCGCGCCATCGTGCGTCAGCCCCAGGTGTTCCTCTTTGACGAGCCGCTCTCCAATCTGGATGCCAAGCTGCGGGTCCAGACCCGCCTCGAAATTCAGAAGCTGCACCGTGAGCTGGGCATCACATCGCTGTTTGTCACCCATGACCAGGTCGAGGCGATGACCCTGGCTCAACGGATGATCGTGATGAATCGGGGTGTGGTTGAACAGATCGGCACGCCGGAAGAGGTCTATCTGCGCCCCAGGACCCCCTTTGTTGCCGGGTTCATGGGCTCCCCGCCGATGTGCCTCTATTCCGTGCAGGCGCAGGGATCGGCCGTGACCTGCAATGGCCTGACCCTGAACCTGACTCAAGCGCCGCCGGCACAGGGTGAGCTGATCATGGGATGGCGCCCCGAGCATGCAGTGCTCGCCGGTTCAGGTTGGCCGATGGAGGTCGAGCTCGTCGAGATGCTCGGCGCCGAGCGTCTGGTGCATGGCCGGCTTGGCGAGGGCGCCTGCGTCGTGCGCATCGAAGCCGGCACTGCCGTCCCCCCGGTGGGGCAGACGATTCACCTGCAGATCGCCCCCGGTCATCTGCACTGGTTTGACCCGCGAACTCAGGAGCGAATCGCATCATGAACACGACCTTTGCACCCCAGAACGATGCCATCGAACCACTGCCTGCGGCCGTCCTGCCCGAGGGCGTTCGCGCTCGCCATATTGATGGCATCAACGGGCTGCGCATGCACCTGCTTGAAGCCGGCCATGAGTCGCCCGGCCGGCCCTGTGTGCTCCTGTTGCATGGGTTCCCCGAACTGGCCTACAGCTGGCGAAAGATCATGCCGGCGCTGGCCAGTGCGGGGTTTCATGTGGTGGCGCCCGATCAGCGCGGCTATGGCCGCACAACTGGATGGGATGCCCGCTACCAGGCGGATCTGGCGGACTTTCGGATGATGAATCTGGTGCGTGATGCCCTGGGGCTGATCCATGCGCTGGGCTATCGCCATGTCGAAGCCGTGGTGGGTCACGATTTCGGCTCGCCGGTGGCAGCATGGTGCGCGCAGGTTCGCCCGGATGTGTTTCGCAGGCTCGTGCTGATGAGTGCGCCATTCGCAGGCCCGCCCGATCTGCCCAAGCCCGGCTCACAGGCTGCTGCCGCGAGCGCTGCCCCCGACGTGCATGCCGAGATGGCTGCGATGCCAAGACCCCGCACGCATTACCAGTGGTACTACTCGACGCCGCAGGCCAATCGCGACATGGTCGAATGCCCGCAGGGGCTCTCGGACTTCCTGCGTGCCTACTACCATGTCAAGAGCGCTGACTGGTCCGGCAACACACCCTATCGTCTGGCGGGATGGAACGCTCAGTCCCTGGCCGAGCTGCCCACCTACTATGTGATGGATCGGGATCAGGACATGGCGTCCACCGTGGCGCCCTTCATGCCGACGCCACAGCAGGTGGCGGCCTGCCGATGGCTCACTGAACCGGAACTCGCTGTCTATGCCGGCGAATACGCCCGAACCGGATTTCAAGGGGGGCTGCACTGGTATCGCTGCAATACGTCGGGACGCTTTGTTGCAGAACATCAGCTTCATGCAGGCCGTACGATCGATGTGCCGGCCTGCTTCATTGCCGGTCGAAGCGACTGGGGCGTCTATCAGCGGCCTGGAGACTTTGAACGCATGCAGCAGCGAGCTTGCACTCAGATGTCAGCGTGTCATCTGATTGAAGGAGCAGGGCATTGGGTGCAGCAGGAGCAACCTGAGGCCGTGATCGA
>CAIXXI010000039.1 GCA_903923345.1 uncultured Burkholderiales bacterium
GCGATCAGCAAGAGCGCATTCGCGTCGAAGATGGGCGCAGAAAACGCAGGCACTCCAAACCACGCAGCACGGGCGAGGCCTGAAAAATCGACTGGCTGACCCATGCCCAAGCCGTTGGCGAACAGCGCATACAGCACACTGGCAGCGATCAGTCCGACAAGGATCAGCATGCGTTGAACAATTCCTCGCGTCATCACCGCCGCCACACCCACGCAGACACAGGTGGCCGCTTGCATCCAGGCATCGAAATGGCTCGCTGCCATGTTCTTGACTGGAATGCCCGCGAGATTCAGGCCAATCACAGCCACCACGGCACCCGTGACCACCGGAGGCATGAAGCGCTCGATCCAGCCGGTCCCGACCATCTGCACGAAGACACCAATCAACGCATAGAGCGCCCCGCAGGCGATGATGCCGCCCAGGGCCACTCCAATCTGAGCATTGGTGCCCGTTCCCGCATAACCCGTGGCTGCAATCACCACTCCGATAAACGCAAAGCTCGAGCCCAAGTAACTCGGCACCCGTCCACCTGTGATCAGGAAAAAGATCAGGGTGCCGATGCCGCTCATGAGGACTGCAATGTTCGGATCGAAACCCATCAGGATCGGGGCCAGCACGGTCGCGCCGAACATGGCGATCACATGCTGTACACCCATCACGGTCGTCACCGGCCAGGCAAGACGTTCATCGGGCGCAATCACACCGCCTTGTTGAAGTACGTCAGCGCCTTTTTCGGTCCAACGGAACATCGTCATTGCCATTGCTCCCGAGTAAGGTGTTCAAAAGGCCCCTTGGCATCGGGACCTTGGGTGCATGGTAACGGCGTACACGATGCAGAACTGCTGCATGATCGCCGCCATCAAACGTGATTTCTGAATGACGAGTGCAACCATGATGTCAATCGACCCGCGCGCGCGGGACAACGTGATCCTCATCGGCCATCCGCTGGTGCAGCACAAGCTGACCCTTCTGCGTGCAAAACAGACCAGTACAAACAGCTTTCGTCAGTTGCTCAGCGAGGTGGCCAGCCTCATGGTCTATGAACTTTGCCGCGACTTGCCTCTGCGCGACGTGCTGATCGAGACGCCGCTGGAACAGATGAGCTCACCGGTGCTTGATGGCAAGAAACTGGTCTTTGTCAGCATTCTTCGAGCAGGCAATGGTTTTCTCGATGGGATGCTCTCGGTGGTGCCAGGCGCTCGCGTCGGTCATGTGGGCGTGTATCGCGATGCGCAGACCCTTCAGGCCGTTGAGTATTACTTCAAGATGCCCAAAGACATGGCGCATCGAGATGTCATTGTGTTGGACCCGATGCTGGCCACCGGCAATACCGCCATCGCCGCAATCACGCGGATCAAGCAGTGCCAGCCGCGATCCATCAAGTTCGCCTGCCTGCTGGGCTGCCCCGAGGGCATTAATGCGCTGTTTGCAGCGCACCCGGACGTGCCGGTAGTGACCGCAGCCATTGACCGCGAACTCAATGATCACGGCTACATCCTGCCGGGCCTTGGAGACGCAGGCGACCGGATCTTCGGGACGGACTAAGTCGGGCACGGAGGCGAATGTGCTGATTGGCCAGCCAAACATTGCGCCACACCGTGCAGTGATTGGTGGGAAAGTGGCGGTCGCCTTCGAGGTGACCAACACCACGGCCAAGCCGCAGCGGGTGTTAGTTGACTGTGCTGTGCATTACATCAAGGCCAATGGCGCGAGCCGTGCCAAGGTTTTCAAACTTAAAACGCTGGACCTCGCTCCCCATGAGACCCAACGTGTAGGCAAGCAGATCTCACTTGCCGAGATGAGCACGCGCAAGCACTACCCAGGGCTGCACCGGGTCGACGTCATTCTCAATGGTCGCAGTCAACCGCTTGGTTGTTTTGACTTGAGCCCGCGTTAACACCGCGGGCTCAGTGCGCATCGACGCGGGGGAGTCGATGAATCGATCCCCGCGTCCCTTACTCAAAGCCAGCCTGCGACACCCAGCGAACGGGTGATCGACTGACTCAGCAGCAGGTGGCCATAGGCCGAGGGATGGAATCCATCGGAGAAGGCCCAGCTCTTGTACCAATCGGCTCCGCCCGTGGCACCCGCCGGCCGGTTGGCGGAAAGGAAGGCGTCGGTGCAGCTGCCCCAGGTCGCGGCTAAGGAACCTTTGTCAGCACAGGCGGGGGTCGTGACGTTGGTCAGGCCGTATTGCGCCGGTGAGGCGATCTGGTTGTTGAATTCGGTGTAGAAATCAACCAGTGCCACCTTGGTGTTGCCCGCCGCGCGTCTGGCCAATTGCGCATTGAACGCTTCGATCCAGCTCTTGAAGAGCGCTTCTGACTGCGCGCGCACCGTAGCACCGGCCTGGGTTTGGATCTGACCCAGGACACCCTGAAACAAGGGCGTGTTGGTGATGCTTGGCATGTTGAGCAGAGCGATATGCTGCGCTCCCTTGTCCAGCGCCTTCGTCTGAATGGTGTCGTAGAAATTGTTGGCCAGTCCGGTCATGTAGGTGCCGCCTGCGCCACTGAGGGCTGTCTGGCATCCCGGTGTGGGGCCACCAGCACATGCCGATTGGACGGCTTGCACCTGAGCCGGCGTGAGGACGGTCGCCAGCAGCGCGAAGTAAGACGCGCCGAGGTCGGTGGGCTGAGCCAGGTAGGCGGTGACCAGGGCAGCAGCATCGTTGCCGCCACCGTCAATCAGCAGCAGGTCGGTGGCACCGAAGTTACCGGCCAGATTGGCCGTGGCGAACTGGTTTGCGATGATGCGAGGGTCCTGCGATGTATAGGGACCGCTGGCTCCATTGATCACGCCACCGCCAATCGCGTAGTTCGTGCAACCCGCAGTGGGGTTGGCTGCGAAAGTCGTACCTGTGAAGGCAAAGTAATTGCATCCCTTGGGCAGGCCGTAGTCTTTTGAAATCCGCTCAGGGTAGGTGTCGTTGCCCTGGATGGTGAACTTGACACCAAAGGTGCCCACGTCGGCCAGGCTGTCGCCCATGACCTTGACCGAGGTGAACGCCACCCGGGAATTGTTGTCGCCGCAAGCAGCGATGAGCACTGACAGTGCGGCTGAAGCCACGATGGTCAGCGTTGTACGGCAATACCGGTTCATGTTGTCTCCTTGGGTCATTCGCCGGGTGGTCGGCCAGTGCAGCCGCCCCCGTTTGGGAAGCTCAACAATACCGTCGTCGCAGCTGATTTCAAAATGCTGCAATAAATGCGGAGCGTCTCAACTCAGTGCCCGTCAAATGCGAGCAGCGTGCGCACGTCCATTCCAGCGTCATGCAAACGGCCTGACCCACCCAGGTCAGGCAGATCGATGAGGGCAGCAACCACAGTCACTTGAGCGTCCAGCCGCTTGATGAGCTTTTGAGCGGCCAGCACGGTTCCACCCGTCGCGATCAGATCGTCGACCAGCATGACCCGCTGCCCGGGCTTGAGGGCGTCGCTGTGCAACTCGAGCACCGCCTCGCCGTATTCATGCACGCTGGGCTGGGCGATCGATGAGAAGGGCAACTTGCCCTGCTTGCGCATTGGCACGAAACCCAGGTTCAAGGCATGCGCCAAGGCCGCTCCGAAGATGAAACCGCGGGCTTCGATTCCGACCACCACATCAACCGACACATCGGCACACGCCTGCGCCAGATGAGCGATGGCGCTGCCAAACGACTCACCGTCCTGCAACAAGGGCGTGATGTCACGGAACATGACGCCCGGCGCAGGCCAGTTGGGAACCGTTCGAATGCGTTCACGCAGTCGGGCGAGGTCGGAGTGATTCGGGGATGGGTGTGAGGACATGTTTGCGTAAAGGCGGGTCATCTCGATCAGTTCCGCCAGGCTCATCAAACTTTCGATTTACCCAGATCAGCAAAATTGCTGATCCTGACCGCGCCATCCGGGAAACGAGCCACGACCTCCAACTGTCCTCCCATCGCCTCGATGTGGCTACGCAGGGTTGAAAGGTACATGTCGGTGCGTTTCTCCATCTTGGCGATGGCGGGTTGTTGAACGTGAAGCACCTCAGCGAGCATCTTTTGCGAAAGTCCACGCGCTTGGCGCAATTCGTTCAGTGGCATTTCTGCTAACAAAGCCAGTGCCTTGGCCTCGGCTCGTGCTTGCGACTCTGGAGACATTCTCTGCCTAAGCACAGAAAATTGATTAGCCATTGATCAGCCCTTCCTTTCGAAGCTGCTCCAAGTGTTCATCGTAAAGTGCATCGGCGATGGGGACGTGGACGTCATACCATCGACCATCTCCCGTCTTGTCGCCACCGATCAGTAAGATGGCTGATCGCCTTGGGTCAAACGCGTACAAGGTTCGAAACGGCCGACCGTCATGCTGAGTTCGGAGTTCCCGCATATGGTTGTGTCTGGATCCATTAATTCTGCTGCTGTGCGGGAAGCCCAAATTCGGGCCGCGTGTTTCCAGCAGACGCACTGATGCGTCCAGTGACTCCTGCTCATCTTCGGCAAGGCCAGCCCACCACGCGCCGAAGTCATCCGTGTACTCGACGTCCCATTTCATGTCGATATTATAACCTGGATGGAATATTCTTTCAATGGAATGTATTCCGGCGATTACATTCGAAAATGGGGTGTCGGGATTCTCAGACTCCACTGATCGCGACTCAGCGAGTATCGAACCCCTGGGTCCGAAGGAATTCGCCCCAGTCTTGCCGCTGGGCCTGTGCGTACTGCCTGAGTTTTTCCTGCGACCAGCTCATCGGTGGTTTGGCGGTCACGGCATCTGCGGGCAATCGGGCTGATCGGACCGCCATATAGCGCTGATCATATGCGTCCACCGCCGCATCCATCGTGGCATCCGCTGCGGCATCGCCCACAACTGACTGGAGGCCATGGCTGGTCTGCGGGTATCGATCGATCTGCACAGTGGCCTGCAGGCCGAGTCTGGGATTGACGGACTGCGCTTGCGCAGGAAAGCCCACGCACAGCCCGGCGATTGGAAAGACGTGCGGGGGCATCCGAAGAATGTCAGCAAGCGCTTGCGCTTGATCACGCAGCACGCTGATCGGGCAACACACCATGCCCACCGCCGCCGCCGCACGCATGAAGTTCATCATCACCAGCGCGCCATCGATCGCCGGATTGAACAGCCCATCGAGGTGTTCATTGGTAAAAGGCTGACCGGCACGTTCGAACAGTCGCCGGAACCGCCGGCCATTGCCGCAGAACACGAGCAACGCTGGCGCCTGGCTCATCCAGGGCATGGACGGCACCAGAGCCTGAACGCGCTCACGTTGCGCGGCATCGCGTACCTCCACGATGTCGGCTTGTTGCAGAAAGCTTTTTGACGGTGCACTCAATGCGCAGGCCGCAAGCAGCCGGATCAATTCAGCGCTGACCGGCTGTTGTGACCAACTGCGGTGTGTCGACCAGGTGGCGATCTGCAGCAGCTCGGGCATGCCCTCAAGTTCGGGCGGTACCGCGAGGTGCTCGCCGAACCGCGCGAACAGTGCTTCGGCCAGCGCGGCGCCCGCGTCGGTCTGGGGTAATTCATTCATGGGATGGGCAGGGTGCCAACAGCACTCGGCTTGAGATGCAGGACAATGAACTTACTACGAACCGCCGATTGCCATGATCCGAACGCTTGCCATCGCCAATTACCGGTCACTCCGCAATCTGGTCGTACCGCTGGATCGCCTCACTGTCATCACCGGCGACAACGGCAGCGGCAAGTCGAGTCTGTACCGCGCCTTGCGCCTGATTGCCGATACCGCGCAGGGCCGATTGATTGCTTCGCTCGCACGCGAAGGTGGTCTGGAATCGACCCTGTGGGCCGGTCCTGAGGAGATCACTGCAGCGATGCACAGGGGCGAGCAACCTGTGCAAGGCACGCGCCGCAAAGCGCCCGTGAATCTGCGGTTGGGGTTTGCGGCCGACGACTTCGGGTATGCGGTCGACCTGGGCCTGCCCACCCCGAGCCGTTCGGCCTTTACGCGTGATCCACACATCAAGCGCGAGTGCATCTGGAATGGGCCGGTCTTGCGACGCGCAGGCCTACTGGTGGATCGGCACAACGGGGTGGTTCAGAGTCGCAGCGCTGACGGCGATTGGCAGATGGCCGCGCAGCACCTGGCCGGATTCGACAGCATGCTCACGCAGTTAGGCGATGCGCGCAACACCCCAGAGGTGCTGTTGATGCGCGAGCGCATGCGCGCCTGGCGCTTCTACGACCATTTGCGCACCGATGCCGATGCACCCGCGCGCCGCGCTCAGGTGGGCACCCACACGCCGGCGCTGGCCGATGACGGATCAGACCTGGCAGCGGCCTTGCAGACCATTCGCGAGATCGGTGATGGCGATGCGCTGGACACCGCGGTAGACGATGCGTTTTCCGGAGCCCGCGTCGAGATCAGCACCGATCAGGGACGATTCGAGGTGTTGATGCATCAGCCAGGACTTTTGCGGCCGCTGCGTGCTGGTGAGTTGTCGGACGGCACGCTGCGTTATCTGTTGCTGCTGGCGGCGCTCATGACGCCTCGGGCGCCCCCGTTGCTGGTTCTGAACGAACCCGAGACCAGCCTGCATCCCGACCTGCTGCCGGCGCTGGGACGGCTGATTGGCGCGGCAGCCCGTCAAACTCAGGTGGTGGTGGTCTCACATGCCGCCCGACTGGTGGCCACGCTCGCCTCGCAAGCTGATTGCCGGGCCTTGACGCTGCACAAGGCATTGGGCGAGACGCGCATTGAAGGGATCGATACGCTGGAGCAGCCGCGCTGGCAGTGGCCCTCACGCTGACTGAATGCCGATCAGTGAATGTGACTGCGGCGAGCCAGGACCCATTTGACCAACTCAAACCAGAGCAAGGCCAGTCCGGCAACGCCGACACCGGCCGTGAGCATCGCTGGCGTCGGCGTCACGAAGGCGAAAAGTCGCCCTACAGCCGGTACACCCAGAATCACACCGAGGAGAACGACGGTCGCCACCGTGATCCAACCGAAGGCGGCATTGGCCGGGCCGCCTGAACGCAGGGCCGCCTGGCTCCAGAATCGATTCACATAGATCAGACTCAGGTTCGACAGCACCAGCACGGCGAAGGTCAATGCTCGAGCAGTGTCGTCAGATCCGGTCGTGCGCCGCGCCACGGCGAAGGTACCGACCAGCAGCGCCAGCAAGCCCACCCCCTGCCATAGACCCCTCTCGATGGTCTGTGCATCGAACAAGCGTGCATCCGGCCGACGCGGCCTGGATTTCATGACGTCTGCCTCGAGTGGCTCGGCCTCAAAGACCACCGAGCAGGCGGGATCGATGATCAATTGCAGAAACAGGATGTGCACCGGCATCAGCAGCATCGGCCAGCCCAGCAGAACGGGGGCAATGGACAATCCGACGATCGGCACGTGCACGGCAACCACGAACACAATGGCCTTGCGCAGGTTGGCAAACACGCGCCGCCCGTAACGCACCGCCGTGACGATCGACGAGAAGTCGTCGTCAAGCAACACGAGCGCCGCCGCTTCGCGGGCGACGTCGGTTCCCCGCGCCCCCATGGCCACACCGATATGCGCGGCCTTGAGCGCGGGTGCGTCGTTGACGCCGTCGCCAGTCATGGCAACCACCTCGCCACGGGCCCTGAACGCCTGCACCAGCCGCAGCTTCTGGTCAGGCTGCACCCGACAGAACACATGCGTGTCGACCAGCCGTGCCTGAAGGGACGCGTCATTCAAGGTCGAGAGCTCGGCCCCGGTCATCACGCCGCGATCCACTGGCAGGCCCACCTGGCGCGCGACTGACAGTGCGGTTGCCGGGTGGTCTCCGGTCATCATCACCACTCGGATGCCTGCGGCATGACATTCAGCAATCGCAGCCGGAACCTCAGGGCGCACCGGATCCTCCAGCCCGACCAGGCCGAGGAATTCGAACGCAAAGTCGTGCTGGTCTGCAGGCAGGTCCTCGGCGTCGAAGGTGGCGCGGGCGACACCGAGCACGCGCAGCCCCTGCGTTGCCATCACCAGGACCTGGTCGGCGATACGCTGATGATCGACTTCATCGAGGTGGCACAAGTCGACAATGGCCTCGGGTGCCCCCTTGGCGGCAATCAGTCGTTCGCGTCGATCGGGCGACTGCCACACTCGCGACATCGCCAGCATGTCTCGAGACAGCGAGTAATCTTCGACCAAGGTCCATTCGGCGTGCAGGTGTTCAGTGCCCGCCAGCAGACCTTGACCCGCATCCCGGATCGCTGATTCCATCGGGTCGAAGGCGTGCCGGTGGCTGGCCAGGACCGCGTATTCCAATGCTGCATGCAGTGCTTCAGGCAGCTCGGCCTGATCGGATCTCAGTCCATCGAAGGTGCCCGACTGATTCCACAATTGCCGGACCGTCATTCGATTTGCCGTCAGCGTCCCGGTCTTGTCGACACACAGGATCGTGGTGGCCCCCAAAAGCTCGACGGCAGGGATGCTGCGTGCCAGGATCTTTTCGCGCGCCAGCCTCCAGGCACCCAATCCGAGGAACAAGGTCAACACCACCGGTAACTCTTCCGGGAGGATGGCCATTGCAAACGTCAGTCCCGCCAGCAAGCCATGCAACCAGTCTCCGAGCAGCGCGTAGTACGCCACCGCCAGCAGGGCTGCAAGCACCAGTCCGACCAGGGCGACACGTTTGACGATGCGACCGGTCTCCAGCTGGATCGGTGTGCTTTCTGTGGAGATGCTGCGAAGGGAATGGCCGATTTGGCCAATGGCACAGCGCTCGCCGGTGGCCATCACATGGCCGCGGCCCGTGCCCTGGGTGACCAGCGTCGCGGAAAACACTTGCCAGGGTGCGTTGCTGCCAGGCTCTGCGGCGAGCCCTTCGAGAAGTGGTCCGGAGTGCTTGATCACCGGGACCGACTCGCCAGTCAGCAGCGATTCGTCCACCGAGAGGTTTGAGGAATCGACCAGGTGCATGTCGGCGGGCACCCGGTCGCCTTCGGCAAGCAATACGATGTCGCCACAGACCACTTCTCGGCCAGCGATCCGCTTCGCGTGGCCATCTCTGACGACCAGGGCGCGCGGGCTCGACAGGTCGCGCAGGGCTTGAAGCGATCGTTCAGTGCGCCGCTGCTGTGCGAAGGTGATACCCATCACGACGAACACAAAGCCCATCAACATCAGGGCCTCGTGTCGATCTCCCAGTGCCATGTAGATCGCGCCACAGGCCACCAGCAGCATGAACATGGGTTCCGTGACGACGTCGCGCAGGAGGTGAAGCACGCCGCGCGGCTTGGAAATCGGCAACTCATTGGGCCCGTCTTCGGCCAGACGCTGCAGTGCGTCGGCCTCGCTCAGGCCATTGATTGCCGATTCATCGGTTGCCAAGGATGCGAGTTCTCAGGCGGTCGGTTGCGCACGCAGTCGAGCCTCAGGATAGGGGCCAGACGCGTAGACCGCTTGATCTCACGCAAGAAGCTGTCGGTCAGGCAACACGCTTCGTGGGCGGCGGCAGACCTTGCTCTCGACCGATCGCGAGCGCTCGTGGGGAGGGCGGGCCTTAAGCCGGCAACGGTGGCATGTCGACCACCCGCAGCGTGACCGTGGCCACGGCACACAGCTGCTTGTCCGAAGGCGTCACAGAGTCGAGCTCGACTGCCACCACACAGAGCGTGCCGCCGACCTGCAGCGTTCGGGCGCGGGCTTCCAGACTCGATCCACGAGCGGGTGCGAGGAAATTGATGTGCAGATCAACCGTGACGGCAATCTTGCCGGGTGCAAGGGCGGTCGTTGCAGCAGCGCCTGCTGCATGGTCCGCAAGCCCAGACACCACACCGCCATGAAAGTAACCGTTGAATTGCAGCAGCTCCGGCTTGCGCTGCAGGCCCAGCCTCACAAGTCCGGCTTCAGCAGCGAGCACCTCGACACCGGCGGCATGAGTGAAGCCTGTGAGCGCGGTGACTTTTCGAACGATTTCCTCAGGGGTCATGCGGATACTCCAATGCAATGCACCGATTCCATCTCAGCGCCGGTGATAGCTGTGCGCCGTATCCCAGGCGACCTGCTGAAGGTGCCTGGCCACATCAGCATCCAGCCCTGCCGTGTAGGTGTTGCCCACCGGCGAGACCCCGTAGACCGAAGCGAGAATGGTGCAGGCCGTGAGGTAGGTTCCGGCCAGACTCGGGTGACGCTTGTCGGGTACGTACAGATTCAGTTGAGGCCGCGTCTCAATGGATCGTGCAAACGCCAGCCCGGCCGGGACCACGTGCGCGTCGTTGAGCCGGCCGGCTTCGGTGTACGCATCAGCCAGACCTTGAGTCATTTCGGGCTTGTCAGCATAGGCCCAGGTCATGAGCAGCATCGGCTCCACGCCTTGCGCTCGCACGGTTGCGCTGTGTTTCTTGACGTATTCGAAAAAGATCGGTCGCAGCGTTGGATGCACCGGACACTGGCTGCAGTCCATCATCAGCACCGAGTCGAATTGACGCCCGGGCGGGTTGAACCGCACTTCATTGTCGCCAACAAACGAATAGCGCCCGATTCCGTCCGGGCGCAGATAGGCGCCGACATCATGCCAATCGATTCCCGATGCACTGATGGTCAGGGAGGTGGCGCGGTGCGCAGCCTGCTTTGAATTCACCGATGCGCGAGCCAGCTGCTGGACATGTCCGTGCAGGCTGTTGTTGTAGTACATGAAGCTGTTGCCCACGTACAGCGTCGAGCGGGGCGGGCTGGCCGTGCCGGCTCTTGTGCTCTGGCTCGAGGTGCTCGCTGCAGGGGTGCCTGCGCCGATTGGGGTGTTCGCAGTACTGCATGCCGACAGCGTCAGAGTAAGCGCCGCGGCCAGTGCAATACCCGGAACGGTGAACACCGTGCGTGCAGGGCGCGTCGCATGGTTTTCGGAATTCGAATGATGGCTCATGGGCATAACAGAGGCTTGCTTCATGGGGGTCAGGGTTTAGCTTTTGTGGTGTTGGCCAGAACATAACCGACGATGGCATTGGCATGCCCGTGACCCAGGCCGTGTTCGGATTTGAGCCATGCGTCCGAAGGGCCGTCAAGCAGCGCTTCGGGTTGATGGATTTCGACGATGTGCGCGCAATGATGCAGCACTCTGCCGCTTGATGCATGATCCTGAAAGAGGTGCTGGCGTTGAATGCCTGCGTCTACAAAAAGATCAATCGACACTAAGGAGACGTTCATGCGAGTGCTGACGCTGTTCGGCTGCGTTCTGATTTCCTGGCTCATGGCGGGTTCGGCCTTCGCCCAGGTCGTCGATTTCCCAAGCAAACCCATCCGCATGATCTCCCCCTTTGCCGCTGGCAGTGGAGCCGACAGTTCGGCACGCGCATTGGCCGAGCAGATGCAACGTTTTCTGGGTCAACCGGTACTGGTGGAGAACAAGCCAGGGGCCAGTGGTGCGGTGGCCGCCATTGCGGTGAAGCAAGCGCCCGCCGATGGCTACACGATCATGGTGGGAACCAATTCGCCGATGTCGGTGAACCCGATCGTGATCAAAAATCCTGGCTACGACCCGCTGAAAGATTTCAAGGCGCTTCATGGGATTGGTCGCAGCCAGAACCTCTGGTATGTCGCCAATGAGTCGCCGGTGCGGAGCATGTCCGACTTGGTTGCGCAGGCACGCACACGCGGGGTGAATGTCGGTTCGTATTCCGTGGGCTACCAGTTGGCAATGGAATGGGCGGCGCTGAGTGCCCGAACGAAATTCACCTACGTGGCGTACAAGGGACAAGGGCAGGTCTTTAACGATGTGATCGGTCGGCAGCTCGATGCCGGTGTCGGTGACCTGGGCGGTGCGCTGCCACTGATACTGTCCGGGAAAATGCGCGCCATTGCTGTTTCGGGCGATGCCCGCCACCCTGCGCTGCCGCAGGTGCCGACGCTTCGCGAGCTCTGGCCTGAATACGTCAATTATTCTTGGACTGCGTTCTGGGTGCGCACCGAGACGCCGCCCGATGTGCATGCCAAGCTCGTCGCAGCGACGACCCGCGCCATGAAAACCCCTGAGATCACCAAATATTTTGAAACACAGGGGTCAGAGCCCATGTACACATTCGGCCCGATCGAGATGGGGCGATATCAGCTCGAGGAGTATCAGCGCTTCAAGGGTATCGCCGACATCGTGGGGATCAAGCCTGAGTAGTGACTCAGGCGGACGCTAACCCGCAATCGCGATGACCACCGCGGCTTCGTCCAGGCTTGCGACGACGCTCTGATGCATCACAAACCCGTGCTGGTCAGCAGGAAAGCCGATGAGGTGCACACCTTGCATCAGTTGCACGGCCACTTCCCCGCCGTCGTCTTCCGAGGTGATTTGAACGATTTCGCCATCAAGCAGGTTCAATCCTTCGCGAGCTGCGCAGGAGGGCATGACCGTGACCGCTGTGGCCTTGAACAATGCCAACACGCACAACCCTGAGCTGATCCCCAGCAACTCGGCGCTTTCACAGGTAATGCGTGATGTCAGCGATGCGCCCGTCGGAAGCTTCAACCGGACCCTGGCCACACCGGCTTTCTTCGAGATCGATTCGACGACACAGGGTAATTGATTGCGCATGCTGGTTCGCAGCCCCAACCCGACCAGACCCTGGAGACTCAGCGCATTGTCAGCGCGCTTTTCCAATTCGGCCAGAACCGATCGTTTGGCCTCGTTCAGTCGGTCAGCCGCGTCGAGCAATTGACGGCCTGCATCGGTCAAGCGGGCCCCGCCGCCTCCGCTGCCACCGACGGCCTTGTCAATCAATGTCGCGCCGGCCAGGGTGCTGAGGTTTTCCAGAGCCTGCCAGGCAGCCTTGTAGCTCACGCCTGCGCCCCGGGCCGCCTCGGAGATCGATCCGGCTTCGGCAATGCGTCGAAGAATATCGAGTCGTTTGTCGAGCGCTTCGTGGGCTAGCGCCTGTGCGTAATGAAGCCTTGATGGCGGCATGAGAGGTGTGATGCAGTTGGCGGTGTTGTGGGCAGGATTGACGCTAGATCACAGTGTTACACTCGTTATTCATTAATGGAATAGCGGGTGACTGCAATGCGGAGAGCGGTCTGTCTGATAGCGGCGTTGCTGATTGTGACCTTCAGCGCCAAGGCCGAACAAGTCACGGTTGCGGTCGCGGCCAATTTTTCGGCCCCAATGCAAAAGATCGCGCAGGCCTTCGAGCAGGACACTGGCCACAAGGCCGTGCTGGCCTTCGGCTCGACGGGCAACTTCTACGCCCAGATCCGGAACGGCGCCCCCTTCCAGGTGTTCTTGTCAGCCGACGACGAAACGCCGTTGAGACTCGAGAAAGAAGGGCTGGTTATCGCGGGAACCCGTTTCAGCTACGCGGTGGGGCGGGTCGTCTTGTGGAGCCGCCAGCCCGGTCTGGTGGATGACAAAGGCGAAGTCCTGCGAAGTGGCAAGTTCGAGCGAATAGCAATCACCAATCCGAAGCTGGCGCCTTATGGTGCGGCCGTCATCGAAGCCTTGAACAAGCTGGGCCTGCTCTCCGAGATTCAGCCGAAATTTGTTCAGGGTGAAAATTTGACCCAGACCTATCAGTTCATCGCGACTGAAAATGCGCCCTTGGGTTTTATCGCCCTGTCGCAAGTTTTTGTCGATGGCAAGTTCACACAGGGGTCCGCCTGGGTCGTGCCTGTCAGCCTGCATACACCCATCCGGCAGGATGCCGTCTTGCTGAGCAGTGGCGGCAGCAGCAGTGCCGCCACTTCACTGATGGCTTACCTGAAGACAGACAAGGCGAAATCGATCATCCGCGCTTATGGGTATGAACTGTGACCATGACAGCAGGCAATCAAACTGAGGCCGCAGGCGGTCCAGACCGCATTCAGTGTCGACCGGTCGGATTCATCCGAAGCGCATTCACTGACGTGCAAGGCATGCCCATTCAGACTGCGGCGGCGCAGGATGTCACCGCCTACCTCGATGTGCTGCCGGAATTTCAGAAGGGATTGAAGGGGGTCGAGGGCTTTGACTATCTGATCCTCATCACCCACTTACATCGAAGCGAGCGGGAGTCGCTGGAGGTCGTGCCGTTTCTGGACGATCAATCTCACGGCATCTTTGCGACCCGATCGCCCGCAAGACCGAACCGCCTAGGCTTGTCGATCATCAATCTGATCAGCGTCGATGGGCTGACACTGTCCTTCAGAGGCTGCGACATGCTTGATGGCACGCCGGTGCTGGATATCAAGCCCTATGTGCCTGCATTCGATATTCGTGAAGCCAAACGCGTCGGTTGGTACGAACAGAAAATCCAGAACTTGCCCCATACCCGGTCCGATGATCGGATGAGCCGTTGATCGACCATGGAACTGCCGATCAACGCTGATGCAGTGTCCGCAATCAGGCTGACGCTGGCGCTGGCCGCATCGACGACCGTCATTCTCCTGATCCTCGCGACACCGCTGGCCTGGTGGCTGTCTCAAACGACCTCGAAGTGGCGAGTACCGATTGGAGCACTGGTGACCTTGCCGCTGGTCTTGCCACCCACGGTCCTGGGTTTCTATCTGCTTGTCACGATGGGCCCACTCGGGCCTGTGGGCCAGATGACAAAGCTTCTGGGGCTGGGCACCTTCACATTCACTTTTACCGGATTGCTCATCGGGTCGGTGATCGTCTCACTGCCGTTTGCCGTGCAGCCCATCCAGAATGCCTTCGAGTCAATCGGCAATCGCCCGATGGAGGTCGCCTACACCCTGCGAGCGCATCCCCTGGATGCGTTTTTCTCGGTGGCTTTACCGCTGGCCTGGCCTGGCATCCTGACTGCAGCGATCCTGACATTTGCGCACACCGTCGGTGAATTTGGTGTGGTCCTGATGCTGGGCGGCAATATTCCCGGTCAGACGCGGGTGATTTCGACCCAGATCTATGGTCATGTCGAAGCGATGGAGTTTGAACAGGCCCATTGGCTGGCAGCCGGCATGGTGATCTTTTCGTTTGCCGTGTTGCTGCTCCTGGCGATGATGAGAAAGCGGGTCGGCAGGGTCCTTGCATGATGCGTGAGGACACCTTCCTTGTGCGTCTGGCGCTGGAACGCAGCGCATTCCGCTTGAGCCTGGACATGGTTTTGCCGGGCAGCGGGATCACCGTCCTGTTTGGTCAGTCCGGCTCGGGCAAGACCACTGTGCTGCGCTGCGTTGCGGGTCTCGAGAGGCAGGGGCGCGGATTGATCCGGCTTGGGACGGATGTCTGGCAGGACGATTCCAGGGGCGTATTTCTGCCGACCTGGAAACGGGACATCGGCTATGTCTTTCAGGAAGCCAGTCTTTTTGATCACCTGAATGTTCGAAACAATCTGAATTTTGGTCTGCGCAGGGCTGCGAAGTCAGGTGCCCAGGAGGCACTTGAGCAGGCGATTGAACTGCTGGGCATCGACCATCTGATGGATCGCCAGGTCCCGGGCCTGTCCGGTGGCGAGCGGCAACGCGTCGCGATCGCCAGAGCGCTGGCAACCCAGCCCCGCCTGCTGTTACTTGATGAGCCGCTGGCTTCGCTGGATCAATCGCGCCGCCAGGAAATCCTGCCCTGGCTTGAAAGGATGCGCGATGAACTGCGTATCCCCATGCTCTACGTGACGCATTCGACCGATGAACTGGTCAGGCTGGCCAACCATGTGGTGTTGATGTCCCGTGGCTCGATTCAGGCCATCGGGTCTGCGCAGGAGGTGCTGGCTGGTCCTGACAGTCCATTGACGGGCGATGATGAAGCGGGTGTGCTGCTGTCGGGTACCGTGCTCCATCGGGATCGCGATTGGCACTTGTGCGATATCAGCACCGATGCGGGCGTGGTTCGGGTGCACGACGACGCATTCGAGGTGGGGAGGTCGCTGCGCCTCAGAGTCCTGGCAAGAGATGTCGGCCTTTCAATCCATCCGAGCGCTGAATCCAGTGTCTGCAACCAGTTGCCCGGCACCGTCATTTCGATTGACGATGATCATCGACGATCGGATGCCCTGGTGCGCATTCAATGTGCTGATTCGATCGTCCTCGCGCGCGAGACCCGCAAAGCGATTGCTGAGATGGGCGTCGGGACGGGGTCGCTCGTCTGGGCACGCCTGCGCAATCTCGCGGTGATTGCATAGCCGACAGGCGCCTCAGACCAGCCCCGAACGGATTCCTGGTTGCCCAAGGGCTTTGTTGACACGTCAACAATCCTCGTTCGAAATGCCCCGACTCTGGTCCACTCGGACGATTCCGATGAATGTGCTCATTATTGGTGCCGGTATTGCCGGCCTCACCACTGCCCTGATGCTCGAACGACTGGGCATTCACGCAGAGGTCTACGAGCAGTCGCCCGGAATTCGTGAACTCGGCGTTGGCATCAATGTGCTGCCCCAGGCGATCAATGAACTCACCCGGCTCGGTCTGCTGGATGACCTGGATGTCACCGGGA
>CAIXXI010000040.1 GCA_903923345.1 uncultured Burkholderiales bacterium
CCGTCGCCCAGCAAATTCAGGCCCAGCACTGCCAGCGCAATGGCGGCGCCCGGGTATACCGCCAGCATGGGGGCCTGAAACATCTGCGACTGCGCTTCGTTGAGCATGCGGCCCCAGCTGGGTTGCGGCGGCTGGGTGCCAAGGCCCAGATAAGACAAGGCCGCCTCGGCCAATATGGCGATGGCGAACTGGATGGTGGACTGCACGATCAAGACACTGGCAATGTTGGGTAAAACATGCGCCAGCGTGATGGCCAGCGGGCCTTGGCCTGCAGCGCGGGCCGCCGCCGTGTAGTCCCGCGCCCAAACCGCATTGGCTGCGCCCCGCGAAATGCGGGCAAACACCGGGATATTAAAAATACCAATGGCCACAATACTGACGACCAAGCCCGGCCCATAGATCGCGGTCAGCATGATGGCCGACAACAATGCCGGAAACGCGAATGTGAAATCCGCGGTCCGCATGATGACCTCCTCCACCCAGCCGCGCCGCGCCGAGGCCAGCAGGCCCAAAGGCACGCCCACACCGAGCCCAATGCCCACTGCGATGAAGCCCACCAGCAAGGAGTTTTGGCTGCCCACCAAGAGCAGGGAGCCGATGTCGCGCCCCAGGCTGTCGGTGCCCAACCAGTGCGCTGCGCTCGGCGAGGCCAGCTTGTTTGGGATGTCGATATCGCCCACCGGGTAGGGCGACCAGAACAAGGACAGCACCGCACTCATCACCATCAGCAGCACCATGGCCCCACCCGCCACCAGACTGGGATGGCGCAAGGCGCGTCGCCGAAACGTGCTTTTATCCAGCATGGCCCGCCTTCAGTCGCGGATCGATCCACGCATACAGCAGGTCGATGAAAAAGTTGATGAGGATGACCAGCGCCGCCAGCAGCATCACCACATCGCGCACCACGATCAAGTCGCGGTTGGCAATGGCCTGAAAAATCAGCCGCCCGATGCCAGGCAGCACAAACACGTTCTCGATCACGATGGCGCTGGTGATCAGGTTGCCAAATTGCAAACCCATCACGGTGAGCACCGGGATCATGGCGTTGCGCAACACATGGCCCCACAGCACCTGGCGGCGGCTCAGACCCTTGGCCCGGGCGGTGCGCACAAAATCTTCGCGCAAGGTATCGAGCACAGCTGAGCGGGTCACCCGCGTCAAGATCGCCGTTTGCACCGCGGCCAGCGCCATGGCGGGCAAGAGCAGTGCCTTGATGCCCTGCCATATCCCACCGCCATCGTCCTCGGACCAGCCCGGGAAACCGCCCGCGCTCACCCACTCCAGGTGCACCGCAAACAGCAGGATCAACAAGATCGCCAGCCAAAAATTGGGCAGGGCCAGACCCAGCTGGCTGAGGGTCATCACGCCCACATCGCCCGCCTTGTTTTGCTGCGAGGCGGCGTAAAGGCCCAGCGCCAGAGACAGCGCCACCGTCAGGCCCATGGCCATCACGGCCAGCGGCAAAGTGACCTGCATGCGCTCGGCCATCAAGTGGGCAGTGGGGGTGTCGTAAGAAATGCTCTGGCCTGTCTGACCCTGCAGCATGCCGCCCATCCAGCTTAGGTATCGGCTGGCAGCGGGCTGGTTCAGGCCCAGCTTGTCTTCCATCGCGGCAATTGACTCGGGCGTGGCTGTCTCGCCCAAAATGACCTGCGCGGCATTGCCCGGCAACAACTCCAGCACGGCAAACACCACGACCGATGTGGCCAGCAGGGTCAGCACAAAGCTCAGCAGTCGTGTCAAGACGAACAGGGGCACGCGCTATCCTTGGGGGCGGTGGGCATCGACGATCACGGTTTTAGTGGCACGGCAAACGATCGTAAACCGCCGTCAAGGCTCCATTGTGGATATTCGCGAGGTGGGCGTATCGCTTCACCGTGGTCATGGGGCGATGTCCGGGCGCATCGGCGATTACGCGCGGGCTTGCACAGGGCGAAGACGTGAGCGAACCACGAGATGATGCGGATCGTCTACCGATGCAAAGGGGCGCAATACGGCGATCAGTTGCCCCGTCAGCGCCAGCGTGCGGGAATCGCCGGGTGTTGAGCTTTGCGAGGGGAATACGGCCAACCCGTGCGCACCACGCTACCAGGCGCTGCGGGCGCGTGCGATGTACTCAGGGTGATCAGTCAAACAGGCACTGATGGCTTTGCCAACATCGATTGATCCAGAGCAAGCAGGCACATGTCGCGAGGTCAGCGTTTGGTCATTTCAAAGCAGGAC
This sequence comes from uncultured Burkholderiales bacterium, assembly GCA_903923345.1. Taxonomy (GTDB): domain Bacteria; phylum Pseudomonadota; class Gammaproteobacteria; order Burkholderiales; family Burkholderiaceae_E; genus UBA4615. Next base: position 2,224 of record CAIXXI010000040.1, read on the forward strand.
GCGACCTGCGGAATAGCCGAGTTGGATGTGTGGACCTGGGTGAAGCACAGTTCGAGGGCGTTGGAGTCGGCCCGGGAAAAGTTGAACGTGCCGTGCTCATTCACCATGACGCCGCTCTTCAGGTCTTTGGCCAGAGCACCTATGACGATTTCGCTGTGCTGAGCGGAGGTGATCTTTCCCGAAAAGTTCCGGCCTTCCTGTCGATCAATCGTCAGGGTGTACTCAACTTTTCTGAATCGAATGGCTTTTCGATCCGTCTCGGGTGAATGGTGATGCAAACCAGCGCCCAGAACTGCCGAGTTGCTAATGCCGCGCCAGGTGCCGAGCATGTCTTCACGAGCGTGCACGGTTGCGCACGACAAGAAAAGGCCGAAGCAGACGAATCGAGCGATTGTTTTCATGTCTCTGCTGAAGTCGGCGGAGGTGTCGTCAACGCGACTTAGACAGCGGCCGGCTGCGTCACGACTGAGATGTGGGTTGGCTCCCCGACCTGGACTCGAACCAGGGACCTGCGGATTAACAGTCCGTCGCTCTACCAACTGAGCTATCAGGGAACAGCCTGCTAGTGTAGCAAAAACATTTCTGTAATCCAAACCGTGCGTCGGGTGTGCAGCGCACTGCAGCGGCTGATACGGATGGGGTCAATGAATCGACTCGCCCTGCAGGATCTGCAGTCTCGCATTGACCTGATCGATGAGTTCTTTGTCGCCGTGCTGGGTATGTATGGCTTGAAGGTTGTTGAGCATGCGGATGAGAATTTGCTGGTTGGATGCCGGATTCAGCAGACGTTCGGGGCGCAGGCCAAAGGCAGCAGCCCGGGCTCCCAGCTCTGCTCGGTCAAGGCTTTCTCCAGTAAACGGATCGATCACCACAACGCCTTCTTTGAGGGTCGCTTTCACCATGAAATGGCCAGGGAAGGAGACCCCCTCGACCTGAAGTCCAACGCTTCGTGCCAGTTCGACGAACAGCACCGCTAGCGTGATCGGAATGCCTCGACGGGTTTGCAAGACCCTGTGGAGGTAACTGTTTTCGCGGTCGTAGTAGTTCTCAGTGTTGCCTGAAAATCCCATTTCGCCGTAGAAAAAGCGCAGCGCGAGCTGCAGGCGCTCGTGGTCGGTGTGTGCGCTCTTGCATCGCTTTGCCAACTCGCTGGCGAGCCCATCGACTTCAGACAAGGTCGCTTGTACGTCCAGCGTCGGATACGCGTCGACGGCAATGCTTGCGGCCGCTTCGAGAAGCGGAATGGAGCTCGCATCGGACGTCAGGATGCGGAAATAGTGAAGTGCGCTGATTGGTTCAAACATGGCGGTGCAGAACGCGGCGGAAGTGGCGATGATGCCGCATGAACCGTCTTTTAGTGAGTGAATCAGGCGTCGCGGTACCATCCCGACCTTCATCCAAGAGGACAGAACAGTCATGCAGACACAAGACAGAGTGGCATTGGTGACGGGCGCAGGAACAGGTGTCGGGAAGGCAGCTGCGTTGGCGTTGCTGGCTGACGGTTACAAGGTGGTTCTGGCCGGGCGTCGCACCGAGATGCTCGAGCAGGCCATTGCCGAATCAGGCGTGCCAGCTGGTCAGGCGCTTGCTGTTGCGACCGATGTGACCAATCCGCAATCGGTTGCCGCGCTGTTTGACCAAGCGGTCAAGGTTTTCGGCAGGCTGGATGTGCTCTTCAACAATGCGGGAGTGGGCGCCCCGCCGGTCAACCTGGAAGACCTGACCTACGAGCAATGGAAAGCGGCTGTCGACACCAACCTGACCGGGCCGTTTCTGTGCACGCAGCACGCCTTTCGGATCATGAAGAACCAGAAACCCATGGGCGGGCGAATCATCAACAATGGCTCGATCTCGGCGCATACGCCTCGGCCAAATTCAGCGCCCTACACCTCGACCAAACATGCCATCACCGGTCTGACCAAGGCGACCTCGCTGGATGGGCGCAAGTACGACATTGCCTGCGGACAGATCGATATTGGCAACGCTGCCACCCCCATGGTCAGTGCCGGCACCACCACCAACGCCATTGAATAACGCACGTCCGCGGAGCCCTTCACCATGTCTTATGCTCCTCCACCCATCGACTGCATGCCCAGGGCTTCGGCCAAATCCTGGTACGCCACTGGTTTCACAAACGCGCCAAGCACCTTCAGACCCAGCGATTTTGCGAAGACGCGTGTCAGGTCGAGCATGTACGCGTCCACACCGCTCACAATGACAAC
>CAIXXI010000041.1 GCA_903923345.1 uncultured Burkholderiales bacterium
CAGAAAAATTCATTTCGCACTGCCCTTGGACTGCGCCGCGGGAGCCGCCGCGCCGTCAGTCGCGACCTGAACCAGATCGCCATCATTCAGAAAACCGGCACCCGCTCCGACCAGGACGGCGTTGTCCTTCACGCCCTCCAGCAATTCGATCCGCTCGCCCACACGCCGGCCGGTGCGAACCTTCTGCTGCGCAACGCGATCGCCATTGAGCAGGAACACATAGGAAAACCCGTCGCGCACCACCACCGACTGCTGGGGCACGGTGAGCGCAGAGCCTGAGCCGAGCTGGAATTCGCCGCGGGCGAACATGCCCGGACGCGCCGCGCCGCCGTTTGGCAGATCGACATAGACCAGCGCATTGCGGGTCTGTGCATCGACCACCGGGCCGATCATCCGAACCGTTCCGACGACCGATGAACCCGTGGCCGGCATGACCTTGACCTTCTGCCCCGGCCTGACCCGGGCGAGCTCACTCGCGGTGACCTCCGCGCGCCATTCCAGCCGGTTCTGACGCACCAGTCGGAACAATTCCTGGCCGGCGGGCACGACCGCGCCGACGGTGGCCGATCGGGATGAAATGACGCCGTCGTCGGGTGCGCGCACCTCGGTCATCTTCAACCGAAGCTGCTGCGACTGGACCTGCGCCGCCGTGACCTGACCACGGGCCTGCGCCGATTGCACCCGGGCCTGGGCCGACTGCAGGCGGGCTTGCGCGGTCTGAGCAGCGGTCAGGTACTGGGCAATCTGCTGCGCACTCAGGGCGCCGCTGGCCTCGACCGCCCGCGCCCGATCAGCATTGGCCTGAGCCTCGGCCGCAGCAGCTTGTGCTTCACCCAACCCGGCCCGGGCCTCGGCCAGCGCGGCCTGGGCATTGGCCTGCTCGGCTTGGGCACTGGCGAGGTCGGCTTGCACGGTATCGGGTGAAAACTTCGCCAGCACCTGGCCGCGACGAACCTGCTGCCCGACATCGGCGAGCACCTGCGCAATGCGCAGGCCATTGACCTCTGAGCCGATCAGCGCCTCCTGCCAGGCGGCAATGCTGCCGTTGGCCGCCAGCGTGTCGGTGATTGGACTGCGACTGGGTCGAACCGTGGTGACGACCAGCGCCGGGCGCGGCGCGGCAGCGGCTTTGGCGGGTGCAGCTTTGGGATCTTCGGCCCGGGTCGTGGCGGGGGTGAGCGCCCATCCGAAGGCCAGAAGGATCGCCAATGCCATCGAGGTCATTGCCACGCTTGAATGCTTCATCGAAACCATCCTGTTCATGCGGACCATCCGCCACCCAGTGCGCGATACAGCGCGATCCAGGCCGCCACCCGGTCGCGCTGGACCGTGGCCAGGGTCGACTCGGCCACCAATGCATACCGGCGCGCATCCTCCAGTTCGAGCAGCGAGCCCAGACCGGTCTTCCATCGAACATTCGCCGCCTCGAGGGCCTGCTGGTAGCCCCTGGCTGCCGTGCGCGCATCCGCCTCGCGGCGAGCGGCACTGTCCAGACGCACCAGCGCCTCCTCGACCTCGCGCACGGCCTGGCGCGCGCGCGCCCGGTAGTCGACTTCGGCGGCTGCATAGGCTGCCTTGGCTGCGTCGACATTGGCGGCACGGCGGCCGGCATCAAAAATCGGCAGGGACAGGGACGGCCCGATCGACCAGGTGAGCAAGGTGCCCGAGAACGATCCGGTCCTGAGTCCGAGCGGTGCCACCGACCCCAGCAGCGACAAGCGGGGGTAACGATCGCCTTCGGCCACGCCGATGTCCGCGCTGGCCGCAGCCAGAGCGCGCTCGGCCGCCGCGAGGTCAGGGCGCTGAGACAGCAGGGCCGCCGGCACCGCGGTCACATTGAATGCTTTGGGCACTGGCAGGCCGCCCGAGGTGGCCGTCAGCCATTGCCGGACGGTGGGCTCGTCCTGTCCTGTCAAGGCCACCAGTGCCTTGATGGAGAGCTCGCAGTCGGCACGCTGGGCGGTCAGGCGCGAGGCTGCCTCGGCCGCGCTGGCCTGGGTGAGTGCGGCTGCAGCCGGTGCCTGAAAACCGGCCTGGGCAGCCTTGATGGTGACCGATGCCGTGCCGGCGCGGGACTCGGCATCGGCCCGGCTGATGACCACCAGCGTCTCGCAGTATCGGAACTGAAGGTATTGCGATGCGACTTCGGCGGCAACCGACACCCGGGCCTCATGCCACTCATCGGTGCGCGCTTCCAGACGCGCCTGGGCCGCTTCCCGTTCGCGGCGGATGCGCCCGAACAGGTCCAGCTCCCAGCCGGCCTGAAGGCCGGCCCGCGCCTGATTCACCAGCAGGATGTCGGTGCCGAAGTTCAGTGTGCCGCGGCTGGCCGAGGCGGTGGCATCGACGCTGGGCCAGCCCGCTGCGTCGGCTGCGACCGCAACCGACCGGGCCTGCTCGATGCGAGCGCCGGCCTGAGCGATGCTGGGGCTGGCGCCCTGTGCGGTAAAGATCAGCGCATCCAGTGCCAGGTCGCCAAACTGTTGCCACCAGCGGCTGAGGTCTGCCGCCTGACCCCCATGCGGCAGTGGCGCCTGCCAGCCGGCCGACTTCGGGGCGGCGGTTTCAGTCGCGGTGAGGGCCGGGGCATTCATCGACGGCGGCCCGGTGTAGTCGGGGCCCACGCGAGGCCACCCGGCACAGGCAGTCAGGCCACTCAAGGCAGCCAGCAGGATCAGCCAACGCATGATGTCAGCTGGCTCGCAGGGGGCGGAAGAATTCGCGGATCTCGCGCACCAGCACTTCAGGGTGCTCCAGCGCTGCGAAATGGCCGCCGTGCGGCATGACGCTCCAGCGACGGATGTCGCTGTAGACCCGCTGTGCCATCGAACGCGGCGGGCGCAGGATCTCCTTGGGAAATTCGCAGTAGCCGGTCGGCACGCTGATGCTGCCCTCGCGAATCGGCCAGGGCGCGTGCATCCGGGCGTAGTAGGGCCAGAACGACGAGCCGATCGCACCGGTGAACCAGTACAGGCTGATGTTGGCCAGCATGGTGTCGAGCGGAATCGAACGGGTCGGATCCCCGTCGCAATCGGTCCAGGCCCGGAATTTCTCGAAAATCCACGCAGCCAGGCCGGCCGGCGAATCGGTCAGCGCGAAGGCCAGCGTCTGCGGGCGCGTGCCCTGGATCCACTGGTAGCCGGTTTCTTCCTTCAGGAAATGGTCGAGTTCCTTGAGGTAGCGCGCTTCATCAGCCGGCAGATCGGGGCCTGGCTTCACATCGCGTCGCAACGGCATCATGTTCAGGTGGATGCCCAGTGTCGAGGCCGGATGATTGGCGCCGATGCACGAGGTGACAAAGCTGCCCCAGTCGCCGCCCTGCGCGCCGAAGCGCTGATATCCGAGCACATCGGTCATCAGCGCGTGGAAGGTGTCGGCGATCTGGTCGACTGCAAAACGCGGCTGACCGGGCTGGAATGACAGGCCGTAGCCGGGCAGCGAGGGCGCGACCACGTCGAAGGCATCGGCCGGGTCACCGCCATGCGCCGCCGGATCGGTCAGCATGGGGATCAGGTCGAGGAACTCGAAAACCGATCCAGGCCAGCCGTGCGACAGCAGCAGCGGCGTGGGAGGTGCGCCACCGGGCACGCCCCGTCCGGGCACATGCAGATAGTGGAGGTCGATGCCCGACAGCGACACGGTGTATTGCGACAGGGCATTGAGTCGGGCTTCCTGAGCACGCCAGTCGAAGCGGTCTCGCCAGTGGCCGATCGCTCGCTGCATGAATCCGACGTCCGTGCCGCTTGCCCAGGCCTCGCCGGGCGGCTGATCGGGCAGGCGGGTTCGGCTCAGCCGATCTTTCAGGTCGGCGATCGCGGCATCGGGTACGTGCAGGCGAAACGGGGTGGGCTCTGGCGTGGAGGGATTCATGTGGAATGAAGGGGGGAGCCGCGAAAGGCTAGAATCGTAACTGACACGTCACCCTGTCACAGGCGCACTACATGTCGTTGACTTTTCCCTTTTCGGCCATTGTCGGTCAGGACGAGATGAAACTCGCGATCCTGATCACTGCAGTGGACCCTTCCGTCGGCGGCGTCCTGGTGCTGGGTGATCGGGGCACCGGCAAGTCTACCGCCGTGCGCGCGCTGGCGGCCTTGCTGCCCAAGATGAAAGCGGTCATCGGCTGCCCCTACCACTGCGACCCAGGCGCGGTGTCGGGACGGTGCGAAGCCTGCCTGGCGAAGCCGGCTTCAGCCCGCACATCGCAGCTCATCCCGGTGCCGGTAGTCGATCTGCCGCTGGGCGCCACGGAAGATCGGGTGGTTGGCGCACTTGACCTCGAACGGGCCCTGACCGCCGGTGAAAAGGCCTTCGAGCCCGGGCTGCTCGCTCGCGCCAACCGGGGATTCCTGTATGTCGACGAGGTCAATCTGCTGGAAGACCATCTGGTGGATCTGCTGATCGACGTGGCCGCGTCCGGTGAGAACCTCGTGGAACGCGAAGGGCTGAGCGTTCGGCATCCGGCGCGCTTCGTGCTGGTCGGCAGCGGCAATCCCGAAGAAGGCGAATTGCGCCCGCAGCTGCTCGATCGCTTTGGCCTGTCGGTGGAGGTCAGCACGCCGCGCGAGCTGCCCGATCGCATCGAGGTCGTGCGCCGCCGTGATGCCTTCGAACGTGATCCGCAGGCCTTCGTCGCCCAGTGGGGCAAGGCCGACGACAAGATTCGGCGCACTCTGGTGAAAGCGCGTGATCGATTGGCCACCATCGAGGTCCCCGACTCGATTCTGGAGCTGGCAGCGCGTTTATGCATTGCGCTGGGCACCGACGGCTTGCGCGGTGAGCTCACCCTGATGCGTGCCGCCCGTGCGCTGGCGGCCCTCGATGGGGAAGCGCAGGTCAGCGAGGCGCAGTTGCGCCGGATCGCCGCGCCCGCCTTGCGCCATCGTCTGCGGCGCAATCCGCTCGACGATACCGGCTCGGGAGTGAGGGTCGAACGGGCGTTGGTCGAACTGTTTGGCGCCTGAAGCTCGCCGGCCCGGATGATCGACCCGATGGCGCAGTCCGGCGACCCCTTGCAACGATGGATCGATGCGCTGCAGGCGGCCGCGCTGCTTGCGGTCGATCCGCACGGCCTGGGCGGCGTCGCGCTGCGATGCGCACATGGCCCGGTACGCGACACCTGGCTATCGACGCTGCGGTCCCTGTTGCCAGCGGGCACACCGATGCTGAGGGTGCCGGTCCAGATCCGGGATGACCGGCTGCTCGGCGGGCTGGATCTGGCGGCCACGCTGCAGGCCGGTCGGCCGGTGGCGCAAACCGGTGTGATGACACAAGCCCATGAGGGACTCATGGTGCTGGCCATGGCCGAGCGCCTTCCGGAAGGCACTGCAGCGCGCATTTGCGCCGCGCTCGATCAGGCTGAGATCACCCTGGCGCGGGATGGCCTGCAGGGTCGGCAGGCGGCTCGATTCGGCGTGGTGGCGCTGGATGAAGGCATCGACGACGAAGCGCCTCCGGCGCGGCTGCTCGAGCGCCTGGCCTTCCGGATCGATCTTCAGTCGGTCGCACCACACGATGTCGATGAACATCTGGGGGTCGACGCCCACGATGCGCTGCCGTCGGCTGATCCGGATGGCGCTGCGGACATCGCCGCAGCCCGAGGTCTGCTGCCTCGGGTGCGAATCGACGATGACCTGATTGCAGCGCTGTGTGCCGGCGCGATGGCATTGGGCGCCGACTCCATGCGCGCCTCGCTGCTGGCCCTGCGGGCAGCGCGGGCGGCGGCAGCGCTGGATGGGCGCGAGGCGGTGACCCCCGAGGATGCCGAGCTGGCTGCCCGCCTGGTCCTCGGTCCACGAGCGACCCGCCTGCCTCCCGCTCCGGCACCAGACGACGATCTCGAAGCGACTGCGCCCGATCCCTCATCGGATCCGTCCGATCCGTCCGACCCGTCCGACCCGCCCGACCTGGACACCGACTCCGAAACCGAGTCACCGGAATCGACCGCCTCAGCGCCCGAACCGGACGCAGAAGACACCGAGGCATCCAGCTCGCCAACGGCCGATGAACTCATCCTGGAAGCGGCTCGGGCCACGATTCCGGCCGGGCTGCTGGCGCAACTCGCCGGGGCCGCGTCGCCGCCCGCAGGCGGCGGGCCATCGGGCCGCATGGGCCTTGCGCGCGCTGCGCGTCTGCGCGGTCGGCCCATCGGCACCCGTCCCGGCATGCCTCGCGACGGCGCCCGCCTGGCCCTGATCGACACGCTGCGGGCGGCAGCCCCCTGGCAGACGCTTCGGCGTGCGCAGGTCAGGCGAGTCGGTTCAAACCCGAGCACACGGCCAAAGGTCGAAGTGAGGGCATCGGATTTTCGGGTCGCACGAATGCAGGATCGAGCCGAGACCACCACGATCTTCGTGGTCGATGCCTCGGGGTCGGCCGCCCTGCACCGTCTTGCTGAAGCCAAGGGGGCGGTCGAACTGCTGCTCGCCGACTGCTATGTGCGGCGCGACCGCGTCGCCGTGATTGCATTTCGAGGGCGTTCGGCCGAGGTGCTGTTACCGCCGACCCGATCGCTTGCGCGCGCCAAGCGGGCACTGGCCGGACTGCCGGGCGGGGGCGGAACGCCACTGGCGGCTGGCATCGACTCGGCGCTCGGCATGGCCGAGGGCATCGCACGGCGCGGCGGAACGCCGGTCCTCGTGCTGCTGACCGATGGCCGCGCCAACATCAGCCGGGACGGCAGCGGCGGGCGAGACCGCGCCCAAGCGGATGCGCATCAGTCGGCCCTGGCGCTGCGGGTTGCGCGCCACGCCAGCCTGCTGATCGACACTTCCCCGCAGCCCCGGGCACCCGGACTGCAACTGGCCGAATCGATGGGCGCGGTTTATCTGCCGCTGCCCCATGCAGATGCCAAGGCGATGTCCAGAGCGGTTCAGTCGGCCAGCGCCGACGCTGGCCGTCGCATCTGAGCCGGCGATGGGCTTGGAAAGCTTCAGGCGATGCGCCCGCTGACCGGTGCCCCACAGGGACGACTCGACTGGGCGCGCGACGGCCGCGACTGGCCGAATCATGCCGCCAGCCGATTCGTCGAATCAGCCGGGCTGCGCTGGCATGTTCAGGTCTTCGAAGCGCAGGCCGGGGGTGCGTCGGCACCGGTCGTGTTGCTGTTGCACGGCACCGGGGCGGCCAGCCATTCATGGCGAGACCTGGCACCGCTTTTGAGCCAATCCTGTCGGGTGTTTGCGCCCGATCTGCCCGGGCACGGCTTCACCAGCATGCCAGCGCCGCGCGAACTGTCGCTGCCAGGCATGGGCCGCGCCGTGTCTGGCCTGCTGCGAACGCTCGACGTCTCGCCCGAAATCATCGTGGGCCACTCGGCGGGCGCAGCCATTGGCGCCTGGATGTGTCTGGAAGGCCTTTGCAGCCCGAGTACGCTGGTGGGTCTGAACGGTGCCTGGCTGCCCTTCGACGGCATTGCCAGCCAGTGGTTTTCGCCGGCAGCGAAACTGCTCGCCGGCAGTGGGCTGGCGGCGCGGCTCTTCTCCCGCCTCGGGGCCGAGCCGGCCGTGATCGACCGGCTGCTGATGGGAACCGGGTCGCACATCGACTCCGTCGGACGCAGGGCCTATGCCCGACTGGTCGCCCATCCGGGCCATGTGTCGGCAGCGCTGGCGATGATGGCCCATTGGGACCTTCGCGAACTGGCTGCGGCTTTGCCGCGGCTTCGCCCCAGACTCCTGTTGATCGCCGGTGAAGGCGACCTCACCGTGCCCGCACGCCAGTCCCGGCAAGTGCACCGTCAGGTGCCGGGTTCAGCATTACGACTGCTGCCAGGCCTGGGCCATCTGGCCCATGAGGAGCGCCCGGACCTGGTTGCGGAACTGATCATGCGGCAGGCGGCGCCTCATGCCCCAGATGATCCTGAATCAGGGAGGTCGATTCGAGACGCACCAGGTCCATGAAGGCACGCATTGCCGGGGAGATCTGCTTGCCCACCGGATAGGCCAGTTGCCAGCGGCGCATGATCGGAAAGCCGATGACATCGAGCACAGCCAGGTTGGGATGCTCCGTGTCCAGGCCCAGTGTGTAGCGCGACAGGATCGAGATGCCCAGCCCCGCGAGAATCCCCTGGCGCACGGCTTCGTTTGCCGAGAGCACCATCCGCACGCGCGGCTCCAGGCCATGCCGATCGAAGGCCTCCCAGGCAACCATGCGGGTGCCCGAGCCGGCCTCTCGCATCAGGAACGGCTCATGGGCGATCTCGGCGAGATCGATGCGGGTTCGTGTTGCCAGCGGATGGTCGGCGCGGGCGAACACCACCATCGGATTGTCCAGGATCGGCTGGATGACCAGATCCTGATCATCCGGTGGGTTGGAAAAAATGTAGAGATCGTCCTCATTTCGGGCCAGGCGGTCGATCAATCCCTGCCGGTTATGGATCTGGAGCGAGACCTCGATACCCGGATAACGTTCGACGAAGCGAGCCAGCAGCCGGGGCGCAAAGTATTTGCCGGTGGTACTGCTGGCCAGGCGCAGTCGGCCAGCCTTGAGGCCGCGCAACGCGGCGAGGTTTTCCTCGATCCGGCCAAAAGTGCCGAACAATTCGCCACAGCCCTCCAGCAAGACCTGCCCGGCTGCGGTCAGATGGAGCTTCCGGCCAACCTGCTCGAAAAGCTCCAGCTCGAGCGTGTCAGCCAATTTTCGGATCTGCGTTGAAACCGTGGGCTGAGCCAGGTGCAGTGCTTCCGCTGCGCGCGTCACGCTGCCCAGCCGGGCGACCGATTCGAAGACCGCGAGTTGCGGGAGCATGCCATGCCGAATCAATCGGCGAATGTTGCCGTGGACCATGAGCGACCTTTGCGTGAAGGCAAAGGTCTGGCTCGCACGGCACCGGAACCGTTCCGGTCACGCACCTGCGGGACCGGGGCAAGCCCGTCATGACGATCCCGCAGCGGGGCCATGGCGGCCTGGAGCTACTCCCGCTTTGCTGCTGGTCGCAGTGTAAGCCGCACATCCCGGGTGCTTCAAGCGCGATCACATCGCGGGATGCGATCACAGCCATCGCGGATCGCAATCAGATCGCGGATCGCAATGACTGGCATCCATAAAAGCGACTGGTCGGCAGGGCCATCGAGCGCCAACAATCGGGCCATTCTCATGGAGGGTTCGAGTGGACATTCTGTTCTCGAGTGAATTCCTGTCGGCACTGGCGGCCATCGTGGTGATCGACTTGGTGCTGGCCGGCGACAATGCGATCGTGATCGCCCTGGCTGCACGCGGGCTACCTGCCCATCTGCAAAAGCGCGCAGTCATCTGGGGCACCCTGGGCGCGATCGTCGTACGCAGCCTGATGACGGTCGCCGTGGTCTGGCTCCTCAAGATCCCGGGTCTGATGCTGATCGGTGGCGCGCTGCTGGTCTGGATTGCCTGCAAACTGCTGATGCAGGGCTCAGGCGAGGACGATGCGCACGGTCCGGCTGCCACCACGTTCTGGGGCGCGATGAAGACCATCGTGATCGCGGATGCCGTGATGGGACTGGACAATGTGCTGGCGGTCGCCGGCGCCGCACATGGGAGCTACCTGCTGGTGGTTCTGGGACTGCTCATCAGCATCCCGATCGTGATCTGGGGCTCGACCCTCATCCTGAAGTGGGTCGAGCGCTATCCGTCGATCGTGTATCTGGGTGCTGCCGTGCTCGCCTGGACAGCGGCGCGAATGATGATCGGCGAGCCGATGGTCCAACCGGTGCTGGACCAGCACGCCTGGGCTGGAAACCTTTTCACCGCACTGGTTGTGGGCGGTGTTCTGCTGGTCGGCTATCTGCGCCAGCAGTCCAATGGACATCCCACTTCACACCTCGCCCCTGCGACCGACGGACTCAACCGGTCGGCCGTTTTTTCCGCTCAACTTGAATCAGGAGACACGAGCATGCAGCGAATCCTCATCCCGATCGATGGTTCTCCCAATGCAGAAATGGCCGTGCGCCATGTGATGAACCAGTTCATGGCCGACTCCAATCGCGAAATCCATCTGCTGAATGTTCAGCCCCTGATGTCCCGGCACATTGCCAGGGGTTCCAGCAGCCGGGATCGCGCAGCATGGCGCCGCAACGAGTCGGAAAAAGCGCTGGCCGGGGCCCGCGAGCTGCTGTCACGGCATGGCGTGCCCCATGCTGCTCATGCGCGAGCCGGCGATTTCGGGCAGGTGATTGCAGACGAGGCCCGGCGGCTGAAATGCGATCGCATCGTGATGACCACCTCTCGCAAAAACCCGCTGACGCGCGGCCTGCAGCATTCGGTGACCAATGCGGTGCTTGAACACGCCACTGTTCCAGTGGAAATGGTGACGGTCGGCAGGGCTGGATCCCTGGAGCGCTGGGGCGTGCCGGCCGCGGCGGGTGGACTGCTGGCACTCGTTCTGTCTGCCATCGACTGATCCCATTCGAACGACCTGAAACGGCTCACTCTGCAGGATCGACAGGGGTCAGCAAACCCGTGTCGATCCTGCAGCCCGGTTGACGGGCCTCCCCGAAGTGTCTATCTTGATTGACACTACTGACTGACAGGCATGACTGACATTGCCTCCTGCAGCCAGGACATCGGAGGAGGACCGTCACATGGACACCCAGTCACGCATCGAACGCGCGCTGCACGCAACGCTCTCGGCACATGAAGTCGCCGGCGCGCCCCACAGGCTGGTAGCAGCCATTCGTCATGCGGTGTTTCCCGGCGGCGCCCGGATCCGCCCGCATCTGTGCATCGCGGTTGCGCTCGCCTGCGGCGATGACGATCCGGGTCTGGCCACCGCAGCAGCGGCGTCACTTGAGCTGATGCACTGCGCATCGCTGGTCCACGACGATCTGCCCTGCTTCGACAATGCCGCGACGCGCCGCGGCCGCCCTTCCGTGCAGGCAGCCTATGGCGAGCCCCTGGCGGTGCTCACCGGCGATGCACTGATCGTGATGGCGTTCCAGATTCTGGCCGCTGCGGCCGGCAAATCGCCTGCCCGACTGGCACCGCTCATGTCCACCATCGCGGCCGGAACCGGCATGCCCTTTGGCATCGTCGCGGGTCAGGCCTGGGAGTGCGAGCCCAAGGTCAATCTGTCCGACTACCAGCGCGCCAAGACCGGTGCCCTCTTTGCGGCCGCCACAGCGGCGGGTGCCCAGGCGGCCGGCGCGGACCCGGCCCGCTGGCGGACCTTGGGCGAGCGCCTCGGCGAGGCCTATCAGATCGCAGATGACATCCGCGACGTGATGGCCGATCCGGATGTGTTGGGCAAGCCGATCGGCCAGGATGCATCGCTCGGGCGCCCCAGCGCCGCCCACCAGCTCGGGCTGACCGGCGCCATCGAGCACTTCGAAGGCCTGGTGGCTGGCGCAATGGAGTCGATCCCGAACTGTGCCGGCGCACCCCGACTGCGGGCTTTGGTGAAAATGGAATCCGAGCGGCTCGTGCCCAAAGCCTGGTGCGAAGACGCCGCCCGGCGCGTTCCCGCCTGATCGCGCCCCGGAACCGCCGTGTCTGCCCGCAGGCCGATGCCTGATGCCACGCTGACCCGAGTCATGAACCCGGCCGGTGTCAGCCTGTCACTGCGCGATCGCTGGCGCGCCTTGCGCGACCGGCTGATGCTCGATCCGCGCTTTCACCGCTGGGCCGCCGCCTTCCCACTGACCCGTCCGATCGCCCGGCGCGAGTCCCGGGCCTTGTTCGACATCGTGGCGGGCTTCACCTACTCGCAGGTGCTGTTCGCCTGTGTTCGCGCCCAGTTGTTCGAGACCCTGGCGCAACACGGCCCGATGGACACCGCCACACTGGCACGACGCGTGTCCATGCCTGAAGACGGCGCGCAGCGCCTGCTGGCCGCAGCCGCGTCGCTCAGGCTGCTCGAGCGGCACGACTCGGGCGCCTGGGGACTCGGCCCGCTCGGTGCTCCGATGGTCACGCATCCGGCCATCGCCGCGATGGTCGAGCATCACGCGACCCTGTATCGGGACCTGGCCGATCCGCTGGCGCTGCTGCGCGGCGAGCGCGGCCGCACCGAGATGGCGGGCTACTGGCCCTATGCCGAAACCGGCCCGCAATCGGCGCCGCAGTCGCTGCCCACCGATCAGGTCTCGGACTACTCCGAACTGATGAGCGCCTCCCAGCCGCTGGTCTCCGAGCAGATCCTGGAAGCGTATCCGCTGCATCGCCATCGCCGCATCCTCGATGTCGGCGGCGGCGATGGCACCTTTCTCGCTGCGGTGGCACAGCGCGCGCCACGCCTGGAACTCATGCTCTTCGACCTGCCGGCCGTGGCCGAGCGGGCGCGAATCCGCATGGCCGAACGCGGTCTGGGCGATCGCACTCAGACATTCGGTGGCAGCTTCTTCACCGACCCACTGCCCACTGGGGCTGACCTGATCACGCTGGTGCGGGTCTTGTTCGACCATCCCGATGAGCGTGTGCTGACCCTGCTGCGCGCTGCCCACGCAGCGCTGCCACCTGACGGGGTGCTGCTGGTCTCCGAGCCGATGTCCGGAACACCGGGCGCCGAGGCGATCGGGGATGCCTACTACGGCCTGTATCTCGCCGCGATGGGCCGGGGACGATCGCGCACACCCGAGCGCATCGGCGAACTGCTGGCCCAGGCTGGCTTCGAAAAAACTCGATTACTGCCCACCCGACTGCCGCTGCAGACCCGCGTGCTGGTCGCTCGACGCACCCGCTGAAGAGAGCCGCCATGTGCAGACATCCAGAAAGTGGCGCCTCGAATCTGTCAATGTTGCTTGACAGACAATTTAGTAAGCATAAGATGACACTCCCAGTGGGCATCCGTGTCTTGAAGCCGGATGCCCGCCAACCCGTCGCCGCCGTCGCGCGCGTGCTGTCGGACCCGATACGAGGAGTCGCGCGATGAATTCAATGGCGGTGGTGCTCGAACAGCCTGAGCGCATTGCGCTCAGTCGCGTCGACCTGACGCCGGCGGGCGATTCGGACGTCGTGGTCGACATCCAGTACAGCGGGATCAGTACCGGCACCGAGAAGCTGCTGTGGACCGGCACCATGCCGACCTTTCCCGGCATGGGCTATCCACTGGTGCCGGGCTACGAATCGGTCGGCAAAGTCATTCAAGCCGGCAGTGCATCTGGCCTTCATGAAGGCCAGACCGTCTTTGTGCCCGGCGCCCGCTGCTACGGTGAGATCCGTGGGCTGTTCGGTGGTTCGGCCTCCCGCGTGGTGGTCGGCGCCGATCGGGTGACCCCGATCAGTGAACAACTCGGCGAGCAATCCGTGCTGCTCGCGCTGGCTGCAACCGCCTATCACGCCGTCTCGATGGGTGGCACCCGTCACCCGATCACACCGCCCGAGCTCATCGTCGGCCATGGCGTGCTGGGCCGGCTGCTGGCGCGCATGACCGTGCTCGGCGGACATCCCGCCCCGGTGGTGTGGGAGCGCAATCCGCTGCGTGCCGGCGGTGCCGAAGGCTATTCGGTGATCCGCCCCGAAGACGATGACCGTCGCAACTACCGCAGCGTCTATGACGTCAGCGGTGACGCCTCGATCCTGAACTCGCTGATCAGCCGCATTGCGCCGGGCGGTGAAATCGTCCTCGCCGGCTTCTACACCGAGCCGCTGTCATTCCTGTTCGCGCCCGCCTTCATGCGCGAAGCCCAGATCCGGGTCGCAGCCGAATGGAAGAAGCCCGACCTGTTGGCGGTGAAGTGGCTGATCGAAACCGGCCACCTGACCCTCGACGGCCTGATCACTCACCGCGAACAGGCCGACCGCGCGCAGGCGGCCTATCCAGTCGCATTCAACGATGCCGACTGTTTGAAGATGATTCTCGATTGGAGACAGTGCTCATGACGATCCCCGCGCAAGCCACCCTGCAGTTCATCCAGAAGGAGCGACTGCGTGCTGAGGCGGCCATCGAGCCCGATCCGGTCAGCACCAGTGCGCCCACCAAGGAG
>CAIXXI010000042.1 GCA_903923345.1 uncultured Burkholderiales bacterium
CAGTTTGGGCAGAGCCCTTCGTGCCGTTGCGTGTGCCCAAGCTGTTCAATCTGCGCACCGATCCGTTCGAGATCGCCGATCACGTCGCGATGGACTACGACCACTGGCGCCTGGATCGCGTGTTCATGTTCGTGCCTGCGCAGGAGTTCATCGGCAAGTACATCGCCACGTTCAAGGAGTTTCCGCCCAGCCAGAAGGTCGGTACCTTCTCGCTGGACGCGGTGCTGGCGAGCCTGTCTACGGGGCAAAGGGGCGGCTGATCCGTCCGTGCTGATTGCGAGAGGCCAGTCTGGCGCGCAATGGCAATGGTCCGATCCCCGGCAGAACATGGGTTCGCCGGGGATTTTTTCATTCATGATGCCGATTCGATGAGCCCCCTCGCAGAACCCCCTATGGCTTCGTCCGGGACGATGGATGACGTCCAGGCCTTCTACGAGCGCTACCCCTATCCCGGGCCGCTCGACAGCCTCGACGATTACCGCCGTCTGTGGGCCGACCCGCAGCGGCGCCGCGCCGACCATCATCTGTTCCAGCCTGCCTTGCCCTACCGCGAGGACCCTTCGATCCTGATCGCCGGCTGTGGCACCTCGCAGGCGGCCAAACACGCCGTCCGCTGGCCCGCAGCGCGAGTGACTGGCATTGATTTCAGCGCCACCAGCGTGCGCTGTACCGAAGAACTCAAGCACAGGCACAGGCTCGACAACCTGCAGCTGCACCAGCTTCCAGTCGAGCGCGTGGGTGAACTCGGCATGCAGTTCGACCAGATCGTCTGCACCGGCGTGCTGCACCATCTGGTCGACCCTGTCGCAGGACTGCAAGCGCTGCGCAGCGTGCTCAAGCCCGACGGCGTGATGCACCTGATGGTCTATGCGCCTTACGGACGCACCGGCATCTACCTGCTGCAGGACTTCTGCCGGCGCATCGGGGTACCGGCCACCGAAGCGGGCATCTCCGACCTGATGATCGCAATGAAGTCATTGCCACCGGGTCATCCGCTGGAGCACCTGCTGCGACAGGCACCCGACTTCAAGCATGCCGCAGCCGTGGCCGACGCGCTGCTCAATCCGCAGGATCGCGCCTACTCGGTTCCACAGTTGTTCGAGTTCCTGGCCCAAGGTGGGCTGCGATTCGGCCGCTGGCTGAATCAGGCGCCGTACAGCCCACGCTGCGGCGTGATGGCCAAGCTTCCCCAGGCAGGCCGCATCGCCCGGTTGGCGGCCCCGGACCAGTTTGCGGCAATCGAACTGTTCCGCGGCACAATGGTGACGCACAGTGTGGTGGCCTGCCGCGACGACCATCCGCACGGTGCGCTGCCGTTTGACCTGGCCGCGCATTCCGACACCGCCTGGCGCGATTGGGTGCCCATCCGCCTGCCGGACACGATCTGCGTGCAGGAACGCTTGCCGCCTGGCGCAACCGCCGTACTGATCAACCGTACCCATACCTATCGCGACCTGGTGATGCCGATCGATGCCGCCGAGAAGCGCCTGTTCGATCGGGTGGACGGCGTCCGAACACTGGGCGAGATTGCGCAGGACGTACCCCCCAGGATGGCGCATGACTTCTTCGATCGGCTGAGTTGCTGGGATCAGGTGGTTTTCGACAAGTCACGCCCAAGCCCGGGGCTCGTTCGTCGAACTCATTGAAACGGGTGCGTCCAAGCTTTAGCCTTCGGCCACGATGGCGGCCGCCGCATCGAGTCCGCCATCTCCGTGCGGGACACCGAGCGCCTTGAGCCCGGCGCCGATGCAGCCTAGCGTTCCCAGAAGCGAGTGCGCGCTGAGATGGCCCATGTGGCCGACTCGGAAGAAGTCGTGCCATCGCGGGGAGTCGGGCGGCGCCATGCCGATTCCAATGCCGAGCGTCAGTCCAGCATGCTGCTCGGTCCATTCGCGCAGCCTGGTGCCGTGGCCGGGCAGCTCGATCGCGGTGACCGCATGACTGCGGTGCTCACGATCGCGCACGTTCAGGCGAACACCGCCAGGACGCTCCCACGCTTCGAATGCTGCCCAGACGGTGCGCGCGAGCCTCGCGTGCCGTGCCCACACCGCCTCGATGCCCTCCTCGCGGACGATCATGTCGAGCGATTCGCGCAGGCCATGCAGATGGTGGGTCGGCGCAGTCCCGTTGAACCGCTGCGAGGGCGTGGGCGGATTGGCTCGCGGGCGCCAGTCGAAGTGGCCGGTAACACAATCGGCTCTACCCCGTGCACGGTCGGCACGATCGTTGAAGAACACGAACGCCATGCCGGGGGGCAGCATCAGGCCCTTTTGCGAACCGGCGATCAGCACGTCGACGCCCCAGGCGTCCATCTCGATGCGGTCGCAGCCCAGTGACGCAATGCAATCGGCCTGCAGGAGCGCCGGATGCGCTGCTGAATCGATCTCGCGGCGGATCGCTGCGAGATCGGCGCGCAGCGAGCTCGAGGTGTCGACGTGCACCACCAGCACCGAGCGAATTTCGTGGGTGCGGTCGGCGCGCAAGCGTTCACCGATGCGCGCGGGATCGATCGGCGATGCGCTCCCAAAATCCATCGTCTCGACCTGCAAGCCCAGCCCTTGTGCGATCTCGGCCCAACCGCGCCCGAAAGCGCCGGCTAAGGGCACGAGCACACGATCACCGCGCGAGTGCGTGTTCGCGAGCGACGCCTCCCAGGCGGTGTGCCCGTTTCCGATGTACATCGCGAGCTGCTGCTCGGTGCGCGCGACTCGCTTGAGGTCAGGCACGAGCGACTTCGTCATCTCGACGAGCGGCCCGGTATAGATGTTCGGCGAGGCCCGGTGCATTGCGCGCAGGACGCGTTCAGGAACAATCGAGGGGCCGGGAATGGCGAGGGTCTGAGGACCGTACGAGAGGCTCATCGGAGAGGGGCTTTCGAGTGCGATGGCGATCGGTGGATGTGGGGGGAATTGTCCCACGACGCAGCGGTGCTCACGCAACAGCGGTCCAGCAAATTGCAGACACTCAGCGTGTTACGCCCGTCCGACAGAGTGAGGTCAAGTCGCATCAACCATCTGGTCTGCCGCTTCTTTCCAGGGCCTGATCGTGGCCAGCGTCTTTGCCAACCCAACCTTCGCCACCTGAGTATCAAAGTCAGCCTGCAGCCTTAGCCACCAGCCATCGGTGAGCCCGAAGAAACGACACAGTCGAAGGTCGGTATCCGCTGTGATGGCGCGTCTGCCGGCAACGATCTCGCCGATTCGCTGCGCGGGTACGCCGATCTCCTTGGCCAACCGGTAGTTACTCATCCCCAGCGGCTTGAGGAACTCCTCGGACAGCATCTCTCCTGGGGATACGGGCTTGAGCTTTTTGGTCATAACAATGCCTCAGTGATAGTCCACGATCTCGACGTCTTCGGCGTCGCGCCCGGTCCACCTGAAACAGATCCGGAACTGGTCGTTCACCCGCAGGCTCCACTGACCTGCCCGCTCACCCTTCAGTTGTTCAAGTCTGTTGGCCGGCGGTGCGCGCAGATCGTCGATGCGACGCGCGAGGTCCAGTTGTTTGAGCTTGCGCAGCGCCGCACGCTCGATATTGACGAACCTTGCAACGCGCTTCAGCCCGAACAGTGCTTCGGTGTCGCCGCAGAAGAATGATCTGATCGCCACGAGAGCGACAGTAACGCAATGCGTTATTAACGTCAAGCGTGATTATGGAAACGTGCCAGACGTCGTGGTCGCAGCGGGCGCTACTACTCCCACTCAATCAACAATGATGGACAAAGCGGGCAATGGCGACAAGGTCGGCATCGGCGACCGGGCGTCTATCCCGGTAGGCGGAAATAAAAGTTTTCCACTGCCCTTGCACCTTGCTGCTCACCTCACCGTCAGGCAGCGCGGATAAAGGTTCCATGGGTAGACCGCAAGCTCATACGCCAAGTAGCCCGGGCCTGCCTCAACGAAATCGAAGAATATTGCTTGGCGGTGCCCTTCAGTGTCGGTCGTGACGAAGTTGTTCTGACCGTGTGCGTCCCCATGACACAGCACGCGGCTCAGTTCACCCAAGGCGAGTATTTCATCGTGTAGCCGCAAGCCCAGCTTCTCGAATTGCGGGCGTAGTTCGCCCGTCATGGACGGCGCGCGAAGCAGACCGTCCAAGGGCCTTAGGAGCAGGTACTCCAGGTCAAGCACATAGAGGCTCGCGGGCCCCTGGTATCTCTCGCCTCCTTGGTGCAAGGCTGCCAATCCGTGCGCAAAGGCCTGAATGTCAGCTGTTGATTCACCCGTGAACTCACCATCCAGATACTCAAAGAGCATCAGCGTTCGGTCACCCTCCGGCAGCGGAACCTGTATGGCAATCTCGCCGGTCGCTGTCGTCACACAACGAGAAACCTGGCAACCGAAATGGGCCCAGTGCTCCAGCGCCGCAGCCTCGAACGTCACATTCGGGTGACCCCGTGGTCGCTCGGCGCATATTCTTGCCACAACGCGGCGCCCGCTTGCAAACCCCAATCGATAGACCTGATTGAAACTACGCCTCAGGAACTCACTTTCGACGACCTCACCAAGTCCATAGCGAACCTGCACGAGGGCGCCGATGCTGCTTGCCGTTGGCGTCGATTGCGCGATCTCCAGTTGCATGTTTGCCCCACAGGAAAAGGGCCGCGATTATGCGGCAGTGGCGCCCAATTCGAACGGCCGCTTCTGGCCGGAAACTGCCGGTCAGCGCATGGCGGGCGTTCAATACCAATGGCTGAGGGCCAGGTCCGCCTCGGCAATAGAAACCGGCAGGCCAGGTTCAGCGCTGCGACGAGCAGGATCTGCGCCGGATCCTGAATCAGCCACCGGCTCAGCAACTCCAACATGGGCTCGACAAGCTCAGCCACGTCGACCACGAAGAAGATGCCGGTCAACCACCGGAGATCACGGCCTCGGCAATCTGGTAGTGCTCGTAGTCGTTGACATCGATCGACCACTGGTCACCGCTCTTGCTGGCCTTCACCTTGGCATTAATGTCGGAGCTCACCTTGTCGCCGGCGAAGGTCAGCACACGCTTGAAACCACCGGGCGGAGTCACATGCACCTCGGCGTTGCCCGGCTTGCCGCGGATCACGCCGAAGTCGCACTGTGCCGATCCCCGGGGCCCGCTTCCCATCCAGCAGGGCACCTGCCCGGTGGCGTGGTACGGCGTGCCCTTGACCTTGGCATCGCCTGCGGGAGCGTTCCCCAACGGGGACGCGGCCGTGGCAGCGCTGGTGATGCCGACGGTGAGCGTGTAGTTGGCCGTCTCGTTGCGGCGGGCGGCGCTGCGCATCAGGTAGACCCGAACCGTGTATTCCCCATCGGCCGGAAGCGGGCCTGTCCATTCATTGCCGCTGGTCGAGCCGACAAAGATGGCCTCGCCGTTGGAGCCGGGTGGCAGCACGTTGAAGTAGTTGGCGCTGTTGTCAGTCTTCAGCGTGACGCTCATGGCCTGGCCAGCCTTGGCACGCATTTTGTAGTCGATGGTCTTGTCGGCCTTGAGTGAGCCCTTCACCGTGGCCGACGAGGCGCCCTTTGTGAACTGCAGTGGCCTGGATTCGATGCCATCCGCAGCGAAAGCCCAGGAACTGCCGGCCACCAGAGCACACACCATCAACAGTCGCCCCATATGCAATCTCATTGCGATGCCCCTTTGGATTCAGTTTGATGCTACCGAGCAATCCAGCTGTCGAACTGGCGCTCAGTCCAGAAGCGGCCGGTCGCAAGCGACCCTTGATGACCGAAAGCGCCCAACAGGCAACGCGGGTAAGCCGACCTAATTTTTGGTCCAGTTCTCGACTTTCAGGCCCTTCACTCGCCCGAAGTCCTTCACATTGTTGGTGACGACAATCGCCTCCATGGCCCGCGCGTGTGCCGCAATCATCAGGTCAGCGGCGCCGAGCTGAGCCCCCCTGCGCTTCAAATCTACCCGGATTTCGGCGTAATGCTGGGCTGCTTCTTGCGGCCAATCCAAGACCGCCAGGTGCAGCGCGAGGCCGTCCAATACGGCTTGGTTCTGTTTGCGCTTGGCGGGGGCCGAGGCTTGCACGCCATAGGTCAGCTCGGCAAACGTAACGGCCGACATCACCTGCTGCTGCAGCGGAACCGTCTGTACTTTGACCGCCAGCGCGGACGATTCGCCTCGCATGAGAAAGATGCAGGTGTCGGTGTCCAGCATGAACAGAGGCGTCGTCAAAACGCGCGCTCCTGGATCGGCATGCGTTCAGCGTCAGCCATGAAGTCCGCCGAGGCCGTCAGGCCTGAAGCGAAAAAGCTGGACCAGTCAGTCGGACGCGGCGTCAGCACGACGCTTTCCCCCTCACGACGAATGAATACCTCTCGAACAGAGTCGGGAAACCGGAATTCGAGCGGCATCGTGACCGTCTGCGAGCGATTGTTCCAGCCAACACGAGCGGTAGGCCGAGGGGTGGGTGTCTGGTGTTTTGCCATGTATCAAAGTATATGGCACGTTATTCTACACTCCAAGCCATGCATCTAAGCCTGCATGATCGTGAGCATAAAGTGAGCCGCTAGCACCTAGTGACCGTCTGCTTCTGGCCGTGTGCCGCTTGCCAGCTCACTCGCCCGTGCGGCCGCTGTCCAACGCATTGCGGGCATTCAATGCTCAATGACCGGGGCAATGAAGCAGGCGCCAGAAAAAGCGTCTTGGCGACCTTAACGGTAGGCGGGGTTAGAGCATCGATCCGGATCCAGGACGTCCAAGCGTACCCGGCG
>CAIXXI010000043.1 GCA_903923345.1 uncultured Burkholderiales bacterium
GCATGATTCGGGGCGCCAGCCGCGACTCCTTCATCGGTCCGGGCGTATCGGCCCGAAACAGCTGCATGCCGCCCACACCCAGCAGCGGCAAAATGGCCACCGCCAGCACGATGATGCCCAGACCCCCCAGCCACTGCAGCAGATGACGCCACAGATTCAGGCTCTGCGGCAATGTGTCGAGCGTGTCCAGCCGGGTCGCGCCGGTGGTGGTGAGAGCGGAGATCGCCTCGAAAAAGGCCCGGCTGACCGGCAATCCGGGCAACTCGAGCGCAAACGGCAGACAGGCCAGCGCTGCCAGCACCAGCGAGCTCAAGACGACCAGCAGACAGCCATCCCGGGCGGGAATGTCTGCTCGCCGACCGCGACCGGGCAGCCACAGCACCAGCGCGGTTCCCAGCGTGGCCACCCCGGCGATGAGGAAACCGTCGAAGGTGCCGTCGTCCGTCAGCAGGGACCATGCGATCGGCAGCAGATACGTCGCAGACAGCACGAACAGAATGCTGCCCAGGATATGGGCGATGGCCAGGCTGCGCGGCACTGCGGACCCCTTGGGCGCAAAGGCGGGATGATACCGGCTGATCCGGTCACTGATCCGCATCGGCCGCCAGCCCGACCGGGGCAGGTCCTTCGGAGAAAACCAGCCGCGCCGCATCAGCCAGCTGGTCACGCAACCAGGCATGGGCCGGCGCCGACGAATGCCGGTGATGCCAGAGCATGTCGACCTGCACCAGCGGCAATTCGAAGGGCAGGCGCCGCGCGCACAGGCTCGAGGCCAGCCCGGTCGACTCGATGAAGTGGCGCGGCAGGACGGTCAGCAGATCGGACTGAACGACCACCCGGCCGGCGGTGAAATACTGATTGACTGTCAGCACCACGCGACGACGCCGGCCCAGTGCTGCCAGGGATTCATCCACGAATCCGAAGGGCCTGCCCGACGGACTGACGATCAGGTGCCGCGCCGCACAGAAGGTGTCGAGGTCGAGTTCAACCTGAGCCAGCGGATGGTCGGCCCGCATGACGCAGAAATGCTCACCATGGTAGAGGCGCTGATGTGCAAAGGTGTCCGGCAGGCCCTGCTGCTGGCGCGATGCATCGATCTCGGCGATCGGCACCGGGAAATAACCGAGTGCGATGTCGTACTCGCCGGAGGCGAGCGAGTCGCGCGGATCGCGGGTCAGCAAGGGCCGCAGACACAGGGAGACGCCCGGTGCGCGCGCCTCCATCTGGCGCACCAGATGCGGCACGAGCAAAGAGGCCGTGGCGTCGGCCGTGGCCATCACGAAGGTTTCGCGCGAATCAGCCGGATCGAAACTCTCATCGACCACCATCGCCTGGCGCAGTCGGGCCAAGGCCGCACTGACCGCTGGCCACAGTTCGACCGCCCGAGGCGTGGGCTCGACCCCATAGCCGACCCGAAGAAACAGGTCGTCATGCAGGGACTCGCGCAGGCGCTTGAGCGCATTGCTGACCGCCGGCTGGGTCATCGCGAGGTTGCCGGCCGCCCGGGTCAGGTTGCGCTCCAGCATCACCTCATCGAAGACCCTCAGCAGATTCAGGTCAAGGGTACGGAAATTCACCGGGGCGGCGGGGCGAGGGGTCAGCATGATTTTCTATTGTGTGAATAGCGTGGCGGTAAAACTATCACCGTCATGAATAACGATGATTCCGAACATCCATTGGATTTTCGTGCTGCACTGCCGCATTCTCTCTCTCATCGACGCTTGGTTCCAAGCGCCTGTTTTCAGGAGTAAGAAAAATGGCAACGATTCGCATGTTTCCGGGCGCAACCGTTCTGACCGGTTCAACCCATGGTGGTTATGAGCGCATGACAATGGGTGTGAGCCTGGCGCGGCGCCTGCTCGTGTCCGGTCTGCACCTGCTCGACACCTGGCATCAGGCCAGCATTGCAGCGCACAACGCTGCGATCATGGCCCAGCTGGCGGCCAGCGATCACCGGGTCCTGGCCGACCTGCGCGCCGCCTACACCCGCGGCGGGTCAGACAGCCAGGCCTGAGCCCGGCTGCCGCCCCGCCCGGCCCCGGTACCTCAGACCGTGGCCACCGGGGTGGCGGGCGACCCGACCGCGCCCGGAAGCCGCAAGGGCGGGGCAGTCAGCAGGAACCGGTTGCGCCGATGAGCGCGCAACCAAGTGGCCAGTTCGGCCAGATACCACAGCTCTCCCAGGTGCACACCCAGCTTGAACAGGCAGTGGTGGTGCAGCGGCAGGATCGGATAATTGCCCTGAGCCGGCGCCGTGCCAGGATGATTCTCGACCGCGTAATTGTCGGAAATCAGGGCCACCATCCCTGAATCCGTCACCCACTGCTGGATGCGCTTGTCGCTGCCATCCAGGGTGGCGCAGCTGTTGTGCAGCAGCTCAGCCGTGGGCTGCCCCTTCTGTTCGAGAATGACCTGGTCGAAACCGGTCCAGATGCAGACCATGTCGCCCGGCTCGACGCTGACCGACTGAGCGTCCATCGCCGCCTTCAGTTCGTCCCAACCGACGGCCCGGCGCTCGCGCCCCACCACTGCGTGCAGGTCGATCAGCACGCCGCGGCCCTGAACACCGCTCGCGGCCATGGTTTCGATACCCAGCTTTCGGGCTTCGACGCCCTCCGAACAGCACCAGTCGACGATGCCCGGTTTGTAGCCCGGGTCGACCACATCGACACCGGCCTGAAACCCGTTGTAGTAGCGCTGCTCCGGCACACCGTCGCCATCTGCATCGAACAGGGCGCCAACGTGCGCGAAACTGTCCCATTGTGTTGAATATTGAAGCGCCATCAGGACAGCATCGTCGCTGATCAGATCGATCTGCCGGGGGTCAAGCTGGCGGGTCAGGAAGTTGAAGGCAGACTGCCCGGGGCCGCGCACGGTTGCATAGCGGCGCGGCGGATGACGCCTGGGATTGAGCAGATTGCCGCCCGGCAAATCGAGCGGCAGGGACAGACAGAAAACCTGTCCGACCTGAACCTCTCGCACGGCAGCCAGCACCCGCTCGGGTGTCAGCAGGTTGATGCGCCCCAGTTCATCGTCTTCGCCGAAGTCTCCCCAATTGGAACCCGGCGGGCGTTGTGTCCAGCGCTTCATGACTTTGTGTCTCCTCTGTATCAAATTGGCTTTCAGGCACGGCGAGCGTCATTGTGCCCGCGGATCGCTTCTACAATTCATGACATGAACAAGACAGTCCCGCGCAGTGCCCGGATCTGCGCCGAGTTGATCGCTTCGATCGCCTCGGGGGCGCTGCGCCCCGGCGATCCGATCGACCTGGCTCAACTGTGCCGGCGTCACCGGGTCAGCCGCACGGTGGTGCGCGAGGCGGTCGCCGAACTCGCCGGCAAGGGCCTGGTGCTGGCACGCCCGGGTATCGGTACGGAAGTGGCGCCGGAGTCGCGCTGGAACCTGCTCGATACCGCGCTGATCCAGGCCTCGATGCCGTTCGACGGACCGGGCTCGCTGATGGCCCAGGCAGGCGAGCTGCGCCGAGTGATCGAGCCGGCCATCGCAGCCGATGCAGCCCGACACGCCAGCCGCACGGCCCGCGCGGGCATCTTGAATGCGCTTCGCCGCCTTGCCGGTGCGATCGGCGCCGGCGAACTGACCGCGCAGCCGATGCTGG
Source organism: uncultured Burkholderiales bacterium (assembly GCA_903923345.1). Classification (GTDB taxonomy): domain Bacteria; phylum Pseudomonadota; class Gammaproteobacteria; order Burkholderiales; family Burkholderiaceae_E; genus UBA4615. Next base: position 3,620 of record CAIXXI010000043.1, read on the forward strand.
CCAGCGCGCTTCATGAAGCCATCGCCGCAGCGTCGCCGAACCGGATGCTGGGCATGATCGACCGGACCCTTTCGGCGGCTCGCGTCGTGCATTACCAGTGCCTGCAATCGAGCCACGGGGATCGGACTGCATCGATGCTCGCGGCGCGTCCCCTGATTGCCCGCCAGACGGGCCTGGCACTGGCTGTGGTTCGAGGCGAAGTGCTCAGTGCTTCGAGTCACGCGCTGGATCTGGCCAGCCTGGGCATCGGATTGGGCACCCGCGCACCGCTCAGGACCAGCCCGCACGAAGCGGGCACGCATCAGGACGACCCGGATGGTCCGCACACACGCCCCATGCCGCTGGATGAGGAGCCCGCACACTCGATCCTCACCGAACCGCGGCAAAGCGACCCGGCCGGCGATCCGATGCGCCTGCGCATTCCCAGTCTGCTGAGCCTGACCGCCCGGACCGCGGCGCTGGAGCGCTAAAGCCCATGCGCCAGAAGCCGGCCACGATCCCGTCGCCGGCTACGCTCACGATGGTGCTGATCGGCATCACCCTGGTGAGCCAGTTTCACCGCGCCTCGCTCGCGGTGATTGCACCGGAACTCCTGCATGAACTCGCGCTCACGCCGCGCAGCCTGGGCCTGGCCGGTGGCATGTTCTTTCTGGTGCTCGTGGTGGCTCAGGTGCCGGTCGGCGTGCTGCTCGACTCGATCGGGCCGCGGCGACTGGTCGCCTGGCTGACCGGCGTGGCCTGCCTGGGCGCGCTGCTCAGTGCGGCCGCGACCGATGCCGGGTCACTGATCCTTGCCCGGGGCGTGGTCGGCCTGGGCTGTGCCGCCTACTTCATGGCGGCCGTGCTGATGTGCTCGCGCTGGTTCCGGGGCCCGGGCCTGAGTACGGCGCTGTCACGGGTCTTCGCGATGAGCCAGATCGGAACGCTGCTGGCCGGCTGGCCGTTGGCGCAACTGTCTGAAACCATCGGCTGGCGATCGGCCTTCGTGTTGTCGGCCCTGCTCACCGCCCTGGCCGGCGCCCTGTTCGTCCTGCTCGTGCGACAGGAGCATCCCGATAGCGACGCAGAAGACCGCAACTCGGCCGCACCTGCGGCATCGCTGTCGTCGGCCTTGCAGGGCTTGCGCGAGGTGGTCCGAACGCCGGGCCTGATCCCGATCCTGGCGATCCACTCGATGGCCTATGCGGTTTTCGCCACCGTGCTCGGCCTGTGGGCGGGGCCCTATCTGCACGATGTGCATGGGCTCGACGCGGTCTCGCGCGGCCAGGTGATGGCCGCCATGACCGTGGCGCAGATCATCGGCATCCTGGCCTATGGGCCTCTGGATGCGCGGCTGAACACCCGCAAGGGGGTCATCCTGACGGGCGGACTGGCCACCCTGAGCCTGCTCACGCTCATGGCCCTCTGGGCCAACCCGCCGCTGAGCGTCGCGATCACGCTGCTCGTGCTGCTGTGTGCCACCTCGAGCTACAGCGTCACGATCGTTGCGCACGGCCGCAGCCTCTTTCCCGACCGGCTCCTGGGGCGCGGGATGACCACGCTGAACCTGGCCCAGGTGACCGGCGCCTCGTTGCTGCCGATCCTCACCGGATGGATCGCGGCATCGATGATCGAATCCGGCGCGGGCGGCTATTCGGAGGTCGCTTATCGGGCAATCTGGGCTGTCATCGCCACCGGACTGGCCTGCGGGCTGGTGGTCTATTCACGCGCCCGGGACGCCAGGCCCCGGCCCTGATCGGACGGGCTGCAGCCTGCATTCAGAGCAGGCCACAGCACCGAGCTCCGGTCACTTGCCGTACAGAAACTCCGGCAGCGCCATCGTCATGCCCGGGAAGATGTACATCAGTACCATGCACAGGATCACGATCAGCATGTACGGCATCATGCCGGCGAAGATCTGGTTGAGGGTCACATGCGGCGGCGAGACGCCCTTCAGATAGAAGGCCGACATCGCCACCGGAGGCGACAGGAAGGCCGCCTGCAGGTTGACCGCCACCAGCGTGCCGAAGAACACCGGGTCGATCTGGAAATGCGCCAGCAACGGCAAGAAGATCGGCACGAAGATCACGATGATTTCGGTCCATTCCAGCGGCCATCCCAGCACGAAGATCAGCGCCTGGGTCAGCATCAGGAACTGCAATGGCGTGAGGTTCATGCCCATCAGCCATTTCTCGATCAGCTCCTGCCCGCCATGCAAGGCAAAGACAGCCGAGAACAGCCCCGAGCCAACGAACAACCAGCAGACCATCGCGGTCGTCTTGGCCGTCAGGTAGATCGACTCCTTGAGCTTCTCGAACGTGAAGTTGCCCGAGTGCCAGGCCAGCAGGAACGCGCCGGCAGCGCCCACACCGGCCGACTCGGTGGCGGTGGTGATCCCGAACAGAATCACCACGAGCACCAGACCGGTCAGCACCGCCAGCGGCATCACCGACGAAAACAGCAAGCGCTGAACCTCCAGGTTCTCCGCGGTGAAGCTGCGATAGAACCAGGCCAGCGCGAGCAGCGTGGCCGCGGCCAGCCCCCAGAACCAGGTGTAGAAGGATTCGGGGATATGGCCACCCGCCTCGACCACCTCGGAGGGCGGCGGCGCAGACAGGCCCTGCTCGACGACGGGTGTCGATGCGGCGGCAGGCTGCGCTTCGCCGGCGGCAGACGGCGGCTCGCTCAGGCCGGACGCTGTGCCGGCGGGCGCCGGCTCCTGCAGGCCCATGGAAGCGGACGTGGACGAGGCCGGCTCCTGCAGGCCCGATGACGAAGGCTCCCGCAGCCCGGAAGCAGCGGCACCCGCTTCCTGCAGACCCGTGGACGCCGAGGGGGCCTCCTGCGCACCAGAGCCCATCGGCACCAGAACCGCTTCCTCGACCTGCGGCGCGTTGTGCACCACCACATACCACCAGGCGCCTGCAAAACAGGTGGCCGCGATCAGCAGCGGGCCCAGCGCCACCGCCAGACTGCCCAGCAAACGCCCCACCCCGGGCGCTTCGCCGGTGGCATAGGCCGCACGCAGTCGACCCGGCGACAGCAGGGCGCGCACCACGGCACCCAGCGCATTGCCGCCGAAGGTGTCGGTCAAGCGTTCGAGCCAGGGCGGCACATCCATGCGCTGCTCTTCGGGCGGCAGTTTTGGGGCGACCTTGGGGTCGATGATCGCCCAGCCGATCACATAGACGAAGTACAGGAAGGCCAGAAAGAACCCGGGGACCATCGCCGCTGCGTACAGCTTGACGACCGACTGCCCGGCCACCGCCGCATAGACGATGATCATCACCGACGGCGGAATCAGGATGCCCAGCGTGCCGCCGGCTGTGATCACGCCCGCGGCAAGACGGGTGTCGTAGCCGGCCTTGAGCATCGGGCGCATGGCAATCACGCCCATCAGCACGAC
>CAIXXI010000044.1 GCA_903923345.1 uncultured Burkholderiales bacterium
GCTGCTCGGCGTCATCCATGATGAACACGCGCTTGACATAGAGCCGGATGCCGCGACGGTGTTGCCGATCCCACAGGTCAAACGGTGCACGGGCCGGCACATAGAGCAACTGCGTGTATTCGCTGCGCCCTTCGACCCGGTTATGGGTCCAGGCCAGCGGCGCTTCGAAATCATTGCTCAGGTGCTTGTAGAACTCGCGGTACTGCTCATCATCCAGTTCTGACTTGGGGCGCGTCCAGAGCGCGCTGGCTTGATTGACCGTTTCCCACTCGCCATCGGCTTTGTCGTCCTGGCGCATGCGGATTGGCAGCGAGATGTGATCCGAGTACTTGCGCACGATCGAGCGCAGGCGCCAGCCCGACAGCAATTCGCCGGCATCCTGGCCTTCGTCTGCGTCCTCAGGCTTCGCACGCAGATGCAGCACGATCTTCGTGCCACGCTCGGCACGCTCGATCGGCTCGATGCTGAACTCACCGCTGCCATCGGATTCCCAGCGGATCGCTTCACTGGCTGACAGACCGGCGCGTCGCGATTCAACACTCACGCGATCGGCGACGATGAATGAGGAGTAAAAGCCGACCCCGAACTGTCCGATCAGGTTCGCGTCACGGGCCTTGTCGCCGGTCAGGCTGGAGAAAAACTCCTTGGTGCCCGAGCGTGCGATCGTGCCGAGGTTGTCGATCGCCTCCTGGCGAGACAAACCGATTCCGTTGTCGGTGATCGAGAGGGTGCGGGCTGATTCGTCGAATTCGATACGGATCTGCAGTTCGGCGTCGCCGTCGAGCAGTTCAGGGCGGTCGATCGCCTCGAAACGCAACTTGTCGCAGGCATCGGATGCATTGGAGACCAGCTCACGCAGGAAGATCTCGCGATTGCTGTAGAGCGAATGGATCATCAGCTGCAGCAGCTGCTTGACCTCGGTCTGAAAACCCAGAGTTTCTTTGGTGGTGCTCATGTTGATTGGATCTGACTAAAACAGAAGATTGAAGATGGAATGCCAGCGATGAACCGCCGGGCAGGCGCGAAATGTAGCCGATCAGGCGTCGGTTCAGGCCAGGGGCGAGAAGAAGACCCCGACCTGCTCAGGGGAAACCCCAGAAAAATCGGACACAGACCACTTCGGATCACGGCTCTTGTCGATCAGCAATGCCCTCACCCCTTCCGGAAAATCCGGATTGCGCTGGCATTGCCGGGCGAGGATCAGATCGAGTTCGAGCACCTGACGGATGCCCAGGTGTTTGCACCGTTGCATGTACTCGAAGGTCACGCAGGCTGCAGTCGGTGAACCGGCGGCCAGATTCTTGTAGGGCCCACTGAACCAGGGCTCATGCTCGGCTGCGGCTTTCAAACCCTCGAGAACGGCCTGCGCGCTCGATCCTGAGCAGATCTCGCGAATCAGGTGGTGATGCTTCATCAGGCCGCTTTGCGGCAAGCTGACTGCAGACTGCGCTGCAAAGCTGCGGCACAGGTCCCGCAGACGCCCCCGCTGGGCGGCAATCGGGCCGCCCCAGTCCAGCGCAGCGAGCGCATCGATGAACGCGGGTTGCCGATCGTTTGCGATCACATGGTCGGCCAGCCGTGCATAGAGCGCATCGGCCTCGTTGATGATGGCGCCGGTCATGGCCAGGAGCAGCCCGGCTTCACCCGGTACCCGATTCAGGAACCAGCCACCGCCGACATCCGGAAACAGGCCGATATGAATCTCAGGCATCGCCAGCTTGAGCCCCTCGGTCACGATGCGCTCACTGCCAGCAACCGACAAGCCCACGCCACCGCCCATGTCCACGCCATGGGCCCAGGTGATGAAGGGCTTGGGATAGAGGTGAATCAGCAGGTCGAGTTGGTACTCGACATCGAAGAAGGCATCGCCATAGACGAAGCGCTGCGGCCCGCCCGCGCGCACGCTGCGAATCACTTCGGCCACGTCGCCACCCGCACAGAATCCCTTCGGCCCATTGCCCGCGAGCAGGACGCAGGCAATCGACTCATCGGACGCCCAGGCCCGGAACTGGTCCAGCATGGCCTGGCACATCGCCAGATTCAGGGCATTGAGTTGACCCGGCCGATTGAGACGGGCGATGCCAATCTGCCGTCCTGTTGTTGCACAGAATCGGGTTTCAAAGACCATGTCTTCGGTCGGACTGGTCAGCGTGACAAGGCTCATGGCTCTTTCCTCAAAAATGATCAATCAACGCGGCACCCTCGACATCACCGCATCCTTCCATCTCGGCTCGATCAACTTGCCTTTTCGCCCACGCGCGCCGGCATACTCGGCAAGCTCCCTCGCGCTGACGGTTCGGGTCATGGCTTTGGCACCCCGTCCGATGCCCGACAGCTCGATGCCGCCAGCGCCACAAGCCGCCACCTGCAGCAAGGCCTCGCCGGCCTCGAGGTCCATGAGCCGCGTGCCCCGTCCGCCACTTCTCAACACCTTGACGTCTTCAAGGCTGAAGACCAGCCAGCGCGGCCGCTCGGACGTGCCACCCAGGCACACCGCGGTCGAGTCCTCAGCGCCAAACAGCCAGGGGCGAATCGGGGCATCGCCGTCATCGAGCGTCATCATCTGCCGACCGGCCTTGTTGCGGCCCAGCAGATCGCTGGCCTGGCATACGAAGCCGTTGCCATCCCGGGTGGCCAGCAGCACATGGGTCTGTGTTGGCGCGGCAAACAGATGCTCGATCCGCACACCCGGCTCGAGATCAACCAGGGTGGTGATCGGCACACCATCACCGCGGGCCGAAGGCAGTGCACTGACTGCAACGCTGTGCGCTCGCCCTGAGGAGCCGATTGCAAACAGCGTGTCGACAGTCATCACCTCAAAGGCACCATAAAACCCGTCACCGGTCTTGAAGGTGAACTGCGAAGCATCATGACCGTGGCCCTGCCGAGCCCGGATCCACCCCTTTTGCGACACGATCACGGTGACCGGCTCGTTGGCGACCTTCAATTCGACCACCGTCCGCTCTGCGGCTTCGATCAGCGTCCGGCGGGGATCACCATGCTGCTTCGCATCCGCCTCGATCTCCTTGATCAGCTGACGGCGCAATGCAGCGTCGCTGCCGAGCAGGGCATCGAGCTGGGCGCGCTCGGTTCGCAGCTCAGCCAGCTCCTGGTCGATCCGGATGGCTTCCAGGCGCGCCAGCTGACGCAGTCGAATCTCGAGAATGTCCTCGGCCTGGCGCGGCGACAGCGCGAAGGCGTCGATCAATGCCTCTTTAGGCTCGTCTGCATTGCGAATGATCCGGATCACTTCGTCGATGTTCAGCAGGACGCGCTGGCGGCCTTCGAGAATGTGAATCCGGTCATCGACCTTGGTCAGGCGATAGCGGGTCCGACGGGTGACGGTCTCGAGCCTGAACTGAGACCACTCTCCAAGGATCTGGCCCAGCGATTTCTGCTGTGGCCGGCCATCACGACCGATCATCACCAGATTGACCGGCACGCTCGATTCAAGCCCTGAATGGGCCAGCAGCACGGTCAAGAGTTCCTGCGGACTGATACGTGAGGATCGCGGCTCGAACACCAGCCGCACCGGCGCCTCGCGCCCCGACTCGTCCCGCACGGTCTCCAGGACGCCCAGCACCGTCTGCTTGAGCTGCACCTGGTCTGGCGACAGCGCCTTCTTGCCCAGCTTGACCTTGGGATTGGTCAGCTCCTCGATCTGTTCGAGCACTCGGGCGGCCGACACGCCATGAGGCAATTCGGTGATGACCAACTGCCACTGGCCACGCGCCATCTCTTCGATGACATGGCGCGCACGCACCTTGATCGAGCCACGCCCAGCGCGATAAATCTCTCTGAGGTCGGTCGGCGAGGAAATGATCTGTCCGCCGCCCGGAAAGTCAGGCCCAGGCAGGACTTCAAGCAGCTCATCGATTGAGGCATCCGGATTGCGAATGATCCGCACGGCGGCCTGGGCCACCTCGCGCAGGTTGTGCGGCGGAATTTCGGTGGCCATGCCCACGGCGATACCGGAGGCGCCATTGAGCAGCACCATCGGCAACCGGGCAGGCAGCAGCGCCGGCTCTTCGGTGGAGCCGTCGTAGTTGGGCACGAGGTCGACGGTGCCCTGATCGATTTCATCGAGCAGCAGCCGCGCGTAGGGTGTAAGGCGCACTTCGGTGTAGCGCATCGCTGCCGCGCCATCACCGTCTCGGGATCCGAAGTTGCCCTGACCGTCGATCAGCGGATAACGCAGCGTGAAATCCTGCGCCATTCGAACCAGCGCATCGTATGCGGCGGTGTCGCCATGCGGATGGAATCGGCCCAGGACATCACCCACGACCCGCGCCGACTTCACCGGCTTGGCATTAGGCGCCAGGCCCATCGCATCCATGGCATACAGAATCCGACGCTGCACCGGCTTCTGACCATCGGCCACATCGGGCAAGGCACGCCCCTTGACCACCGAGACCGCATAGTCGAGATAGGCACGCTCGGCGTACTGAGCCAGCGTCAGGCGGGTGCCGTCGTCTTCGAGACTTGCATCGGACACGGTCGGACGCTCAGGCGGACCGGATGGATCGGAAGGGGACATCGACATGGACAGAATCAGTTGGGTGCGTAGCGGACCACGCCGGTCAGCACCGAGCGAAAGGTGGTGCCCGAGGCCAGAAGCGCGCGGGCAAAGGTGACCTGACCCAGCACGGGATCAACCCGAATGGACACACCGCAGAGCTGTTGAGAGGCGCCGATGGTGAAACTGTTCTGACTCTGCACGCATTCAAGAAGCGCGGGCGTCGAGCCATCGGTCAGGGACCACGAATGGGTTGCCCGAATCACGATTGAGGAGGCGGAATCGAAATAGACCGTGAAGCGATGCACCACGCCGGTGTCGGCCACCTGCCCGTCAAACTGCACCTGCCTGAGCGTGCCCTGCCCGGCAGTGATCACACCGGCCGTCGTGATCACGATGCCCGCACCGCTGGTCGGAATGGTCTCGCTCACGGTCACGGTACCGGCCAGAGGGTCAACCGGGCTCAAGGATGAGGACGGCGCGGACTGGGTCGTGCCGGGCAATCGGCCACCGGCGCCGGCACCCTCCCCGCCACAGGCACTGAGCAGCGCAATCAGCCCACCTGCAATCAGAACGCAGACCGTCTTGAAAGCGTCCTGCCACGGGATTGCTGCGCGCATCGGACTGAACCTGGGCCCATCAGACATCGACTTCCACCTCATTGCCATGCTCTTCCAGCCATGCCTTGCGGGCGGCGGATTCACCCTTGCCCATCAACATCGTGAAGCGTGCCTCGGTGCCGCCGGCATCGATCGCGCCCAGCCCAACCTGAAGCAGTCGGCGCGTCTCGGGATTGAGCGTGGTCTCCCAGAGCTGCTCTGCGGTCATTTCGCCCAGGCCCTTGAAGCGCGAGATCGTCCAGGCGCCTTCGCGCAGACCATCCTTGCGCAACTTGTCTTCGGCATGGCGCAATTCGCCTTCATCCAGGCAATAGACCTTGCGCAGCGGCCGCTTGCCCTGTGCCGGCACATCGACTCGAAACAGCGGCGGGCGTGAGACATACAGATGCCCGGCCTCGATCACCCGAGGAAAATGCCGCAGAAACAGCGTCAGCAGCAGCACCTGGATGTGCGCACCGTCCACATCCGCATCGGACAGGATGCAGACCTTGCCGTAGCGCAAGCCGGTCAGATCGACGAGGTCGTTCGGTCCATGCGGGTCAACACCGATTGCCACCGCGATATCGTGAATCTCGGTGTTGGCAAACAGGCGATCGCGGTCGGTCTCCCAGGTATTCAGCACCTTGCCCCGCAGCGGCAGGATCGCCTGGAAGTGCTTGTCCCGGCCCATCTTGGCCGAGCCACCGGCGGAATCCCCTTCGACCAGGAACACCTCGTTGCGCTCAAGGTCGGTGCTTTCGCAGTCGGTGAGTTTTCCAGGCAAGACCGCCACGCCCGAGCTCTTGCGCTTTTCAACCTTCTGGGCGCTGCGCTGGCGTGCCTGTGCCTGACGGATCACCAGGTCTGCGATGCGCTTGCCCCAGTCGACATGCTGATTGAGCCACAGCTCGAACTGCCCACGGGCATAGCCCGCGACCAGGCGCAGCGCATCGCGCGAGTTCAGGCGCTCCTTGATCTGGCCCTGGAACTGCGGATCGAGCACTTTGGCCGACAACACGAAACTGGCCCGGGCGAAGACATCCTCAGGCATCAGCTTCACGCCTTTGGGCAGCAGCGAATGCAACTCGACGAAGCCCTTCACCGCACCAAACAGCCCCTCGCGCAGGCCGGACTCATGCGTGCCGCCGGCCGGTGTCGGAATCAGGTTCACATAGGACTCACGCATCAGCGAGCCCGCTTCGGTCCAGGCCACCACCCATTGCGCGCCCTCGCCTTCCGCAAAGGTGTCGTGGCCAGCCGGGCTGTATTGCTCACCCTCGAAGAGCGGCACGAGCGGCGCAGTCTCAGGCTCCGTGCCGTGCACCGACAGCGCCTCACTCAAATAACCGCGCAAGCCTTCTTCGTATTTCCAGACCTGCCGCTGACCGGTCTTGCGCACGGACAGGATCACCTCGACCCCGGGCAGCAGCACAGCCTTGGAGCGAAGCAGCCGCTCAAGCTCAGCCTGAGGCAGCAGCGGGCTGTCGAAATAGCGCGGATCGGGCCAGACCTCGACTCGCGTGCCCGATCGGCGCTCGCCTTTATCGGCCGGTCTGGACTGCAAGGGCTCGACCACCTCACCTGCGCTGAAGGTCAGGGTGTGCACACCGCAGCCATTGTCATCCGGGCGCCAGACAGTCACTTTCAGACGCGTCGACAGGGCATTGGTGACCGAGACACCCACGCCATGCAAACCGCCCGAGAAGCTGTACGCGCCACCGGCCTGCTTGTCGAATTTGCCGCCGGAATGCAGCCGTGTGAACACGATTTCGACGGTCGGGACGCCCTCTTCCGGATGGATACCCACCGGAATGCCGCGCCCGTCGTCTTCCACCGCAACCCCGCCGTCCTCGAGCAGGGTCACCGAGATGCTGCGTGCGAACCCGCCCAAGGCCTCGTCGGCCGCGTTGTCGATCACCTCCTGCACGATATGCAGGGGATTGTCGGTGCGGGTGTACATGCCGGGGCGCTGTCGCACCGGCTCAAGGCCCTTGAGAACCCGAATGGAGGCTTCTGTGTAGTCTGTCTTGCGTGTCGCCATCCCGCGATTATCGCGTGATTCAGAGGATGCCCTCATTGCACGCTGCCGCAGCAAGCGGCAAACCGCTCAAACGCCGACCTGGGAGCCGAGTTCGATGACGCGATTGGGCGGCAAACCGAAGTAGTCAGCCACCGAGGGGCTGTTTTGCATCATCCAGCCAAACAGCGAGCGCCGCCATCCAAAGATGCCGCGCTTGGAGACCGACACGATCACCGGCTTGCTGGTGAAAAACGAGGTGTCGTCCAACTCGATTTCGAGACCTTTTCGCCGGGCCAGTTTGAACACCCGCATGATGTCCGGATCTTCGCGATACCCGAAGTGGGCAATCAGGCGATAGACGCCCTGCGGTCGCCTTTGCAGCTCGATGCGCTCCTCATCCAGCACTCGAGGCACCTCATCGAATTCGACCGTCATGAACACAGTCTGCTCGTGCGCGACCTTGTTGTGCTTGAGATTGTGCAGAAAGCTGGTTGGATAGCCGACCCGAGTCGAACTGAAGAACACTGCGGTACCGGGAACGCGGGTTACATCAGACAGATCAAGGCTTGCGTCATCCGCGGGCAGCACGCCCGAACTCTCCTTGCGCCCGCGCATGATTTCGATTCCGCGCCGCCAGGTGGTCAATGTGGTGAACATGAGCGTGGCGACCACCAGAGGAAACCAGCCACCCTCCCAGACCTTGCTCAGATTGGCCAGCAGGAAAAAGACTTCAAGGCAGAGAAACACGGCCATGAGCGGCAGCAGCATTCGAAGCCTGGCATCAGAGGCGGTCAGCAGGACCACAAAGAGCAGTAGGCTGCTGATGACCAGATCGCCCGATACCGCGACACCATAAGCGGCCGCCAGATTGCTGGAGCTGCGAAATCCAATGACCAGCAACAACACTGAAGCCAGCAACAACCAGTTGACGATCGGAATGTAGATCTGTCCCGCCGATGTCTCCGAGGTATACAGAACCCGAAGTCTGGGCAGGTAATTCAGACGCGAGGCCTGCTGAGTGACCGAAAATGCGCCGGAAATCGTTGCCTGCGAGGCGATCACGGTTGCCAGGGTCGAGAGAATCACCATGGGAACCAGGAAACCATCCGGCGCAAGCAGATAAAAGGGATTCTTCACCGCCTCCGGATCCCGAAGCACCAGCGCCCCCTGACCGAGGTAATTCAGGATCAGGCAGGGAAACACCAGCAGGAACCAGCCATAACGAATCGGCTTGGCACCGAAATGCCCGAGATCGGCATACAGCGCCTCGGCTCCGGTCATCGTCAGGAACACGGCACTGAGCGCAACGAACGCCCAATGCGGATGCTCGATTGCAAACCGCAGGGCATGCAGCGGATTGACCGCTTCAAGAATTTCGGGCGTCTTGACAATACTGGCAATGCCGAGCGCACCGAGCGTGAGGAACCAGACCAACATCACCGGACCAAACAGGGCGCCAACGCTTTGCGTGCCACGGCTCTGAATCAGGAACAGTCCGATCAGGATCACCAGCGACAGGGGCACGACATAGGCGCTCATCGACGGTGCCGCCAGCGTGATGCCTTCTACAGCCGACAGAACCGAAATCGCCGGCGTGATCACCGCATCGCCATAAAAGAGTGAGGCGGCAAAGATGCCCATGACGGCAACCAGCCAGGACAGCGCGGGCCGGTCACGGACCTGATTCAGCGCAGTCGACAGCAGGGCCAGCACCCCGCCTTCGCCGCGATTGTCGAACCGCAGAATCACCAGCACGTACTTGAGCGACACCACGATGGTGATCGCCCAGAACATCATCGACAACACGGCATAGACCTTCTCGGGCGCGAACTCCAGGCCATGGGGTTGCGCGAAGGCTTCCTTGAATGCGTACAAGGGGCTGGTGCCGATGTCACCAAACACAACGCCCAGAGCCCCCAGAATCAGCGGCGACAGCTTCTGTGATTGATGAGCATTCATGGTGTTGGCGGGAGTGGGAGCAAAAACGGTCACGGTCGAAAACGGACGCTAGGTTAACAGCCCGAGAGTGCACGGTCGGATTGAACATCGAAAGCCGTGCTTTTCGGCTGATCGATGACACCCAGCCGTGCCGATACTGCACCAGCCTGCACCGAGCAATCCGCGTGCGGACCGCTCGAATCATCCGTCACCGCATTCAAGAAGGCATGCCGATGAAGAACCTTCCTGCCATTCGCACGCTCGCATGGGCGTGGCTGACGTTGTTTCAGCTCCTCGCCTGCGGCACGGCGCTAGCCCAGGAACTGACGGACGCCCAACGCAGCGCCTATCGTCGCCCCGATACGATCCCCTTCCCCAAGGACAACCCCTACACGCCGGCCAAGGCGGCGCTGGGCAAGATGCTGTTCTTTGATACCCGGCTCTCGCGCGACAACAACCTGAGTTGCGCAAGCTGCCACAACCCCTCGTTTGGCTGGGAGGTGCCGTTTGCCAAGGCGATTGGTGCAGGCGGCAAGCCGTTGGGGCGTCACGCGCCCACCGCGCTCAATCAGGCCTGGAGCAGGAATCTGTTCTGGGATGGCCGCGCGGCGTCACTGGAAGCACAGGCCAAGGGCCCGATCGAAGCGCCAGTCGAAATGGACTTGCCACTCAAGGTCGCTGTCGGGCGCCTCAAATCGGTTCAGGGGTATGTCGCCGCATTCGCCAAGGCCTATCCGAATGAGGGCATCACCGAAGAGACCATTCCCAAGGCGATTGCAAGCTACGAGCGAACCATCGTCACCGGCGACACGCCGTTTGACCGCTGGGTACGCGGTGACACCCGAGCGATCTCCGACAGTGCCAAAAGAGGGTTTGCAGTCTTCAATGGCAAAGGCAATTGCGCGACCTGCCACTCAGGCTGGAACTTCACCGATGACAAATTCCATGACATCGGCATCACCATGACAGACAAAGGCAGGATGGGCGTCACCGGCAGTACCGCCGATGCGCATGCATTCAAGACGCCCAGTCTGCGAGAGACCGCAGCGCGCGCACCCTACATGCATGATGGCTCGCTGAGCACCCTGACTGCGGTGATCGGGCATTACATCGGTGGCGGGCCAGCGCGCCCTTCACTATCGCCCCTGATGAAGCCACTCAAGCTCGAAGGGCAGGAGATTCAGGATCTCGAGGCCTTCATGCGCAGCCTGTCGAGCCCGCAGACGATGATCGCCATGCCTAACCTTCCGGCTAACTGAGATCGAGGTCACTCATGAATCGAGTCAAGAAAAGCCTGTACCTGTGCATTGGCGTCCTGCTGATTCTCGTGGGCGTGCAGGGCATGCAATCGCTCTACCAGTTCTCGCGGCTGTCGACGGCAGCAGGTGATGTCGCAGCCAGCAGCAAATTGTCGGGCGATTCCCGCAATCTCTGGGCTCAGTTTCAGCAGACTGATGAGGCCCTCAAACAACTGACCGCGTTCATGGACACCGACAGCGCCGAAGCGTCCAGAAAGGCGTTCGATCAGCGGGCCGCGGTATTGAGACAACAAATCAGCATGATCCGCTCCGAAGCGAGTGGCGAGCTGGGACAGGAAGTCGAGTCCATCGGTGCAAAGATCGAGGCATGGCTGGCGCTGGCGGCGCAACATGTCAGCCCGGAAGGCGTGACCGAATTGCCCTCCTACCATCGGCTGGAGACAGCCCACGCAGCGGTCGATAGTGAAATCGCTGGGGTGGTCAAGCGCAGCGCCGAGTCCGTCACGCAGACGGTCTTGATCAGTCAGGCTATGACCCGCAACGCCCGCCTGTGGACGATTGGCGAGATGCTGCTCGCGGTGGCGCTGGGTGCGGCGCTGGGATGGCGAGCGCTCAGGAGCCTGCATCAGCAGCTGGGCGCAGATGCCAGCGAGGTCGCGCGTGTGGCCAACGCCGTGGCTGATGGCGATCTGACCGTGCGCATCGCCACTGAGGGTTTACCCAAGGACAGCGTCATGGCGGCCTTGTCCGCATGCAGCGTCCACTTCAGGAGACGGTGTCCCGCGTGCATGCAATCAGCAGCAGCCTGGCCAGCGGTTCACATGAAATCGCCAGTGGCAACGGGGACCTGAGTCAGCGAACCGAACAGCAGGCTGCGTCTCTGGAGCGTACCGCAGCAACCATGGAAGAGCTGGGCACCACGGTGCGCAACAACGCCGAACATTCGACCCAGGCAAGCCAGCTGGCCGATCAGGCCAGTGCTGTGGCCACACGGGGCGGTGCCGTGGTCGATGAAGCCGTGCAGACCATGCGCGGTATCAACGACAGCTCCAGAAAGATCGCGGACATCATCGGCGTCATCGACGGCATCGCGTTTCAGACCAATATCCTGGCGCTCAATGCAGCCGTCGAGGCCGCCCGGGCGGGCGACCAGGGTCGTGGATTTGCCGTCGTGGCCTCGGAGGTTCGAAGCCTGGCGAAACGTTCAGCAGAGGCTGCAAGTGAAATCAAAAGCCTGATCACGGCCAGCGTTGAACGGGTGGAAGCGGGCAGCGCACTGATCGACCAGGCTGGACACACCATGCAGGAAGTCGTGCAGGCGATCGATCGGGTCACGTCGATGATGGCTCAGATCCGCACGGCCAGTGTCGAACAAAGCGCAGGCGTCGAGCAGGTGGGTCAGTCAGTGGCCGAGCTGGATCGGGCCACTCAGCAAAACGCGGCGCTGGCCGAACAGAGCGCGGCCGCCGCGGAGAGCCTGAAGGCGCAGGGCCAGCAACTGACTCAGGCAATGACCTTCTTCAAAGTGGACGCGAGGGCTGAGGCGGTCGCCTGAACCCTGCGGGTCTTCAGGCATTCTTGGCGGAGAGAGGGGGATTCGAACCCCCGAAGGGCTATTAACCCTTACACGCTTTCCAGGCGTGCGACTTAAACCACTCATCCATCTCTCCGA
>CAIXXI010000045.1 GCA_903923345.1 uncultured Burkholderiales bacterium
AAGTCGGTGTCCGCGCATGATTCGCTGGGCTCGAACCTGGTCGTACAGGTCAAGAGCAATGCAGTCATGCGAGTGCTTCCGCTCGAGAACGATTCCATCAACGAATGCTGGCTCTCCGATCGGGACCGTTTTTCGTATGAAGGTCTGAGCTCACCCGACCGCCTGCTCAAGCCCCGTTTGCGTCAGGACGGCCAGTGGCGCGAGGTCGATTGGCAGGTGGCACTCGACTACGCTGCGCATGCCTTGAGTTCGGTCAAAACTGCGCACGGGCCTGCAGCAATCGGCGCGCTGGCAACGCCACAAGCCAGCCTTGAAGAGCTCACCCTGATGGCCGGCCTGATGCGCGGCCTGGGCAGCGAGAACATCGATTTTCGCGCGCGCCTCGCCGATGCCGCGCTGGCCACGGGCCTGAAGGGCGCACCCTGGCTCGGGATGCCCATCGATTCGGTCAATGCCCTTCAGCGCATCGTTCTGGTCGGTTCATTCCTGCGCAAGGATCATCCGCTTTTGGCTGCTCGGGTGCGCGCTGCCGTCAAGCGGGGCGCTCGCGTGGCAGTGCTGAATGCGGCCACCGACGATCTGCTGATGCCGACAGCCAGCCGCTGGTCATTGGCCCCTTCGCAGTGGGCCCACGGCCTGGCTGCTGCCAGGGTGGCGCTGCTGCGAGCACGTGGTGAGGCCATTCCCCAGGACCTCGACGGAATCGAACCGGATGCCGCGGCGATCGCGCTAGCTGCCGTTCTGGTCGATGGCGAACGCAAGGCCGTTTTCCTGGGCAACTCGGTGGGTCACCACCCGCAGGCGAGTGCGGTGGCAGCGCAGGCGCAGGCACTGGCCGATGCCAGCGGCGCGACACTGGGGTGGCTGGTTGAGGGTGCCAACGGCACCGGCGGCTATCTCGCCGGAGCCATTCCGGGTGCTGGCGGCCTGGATGCTCGCGCGATGGTTGAACAGCCGCGCAAGGCGTATCTGCTGCTGGGCATCGAGCCTCGCCTGGACCACGGTCACCCTGCGGCTGCGCTGTCTGCGCTGAAGTCTGCCGATACCGTGATCGCGCTCAGTGCTTTCGTTTCCGACGACCTGCTCGAGACAGCCGACTGCCTGCTGCCGATCGCTCCCTTCACTGAAACCTCTGGCAGCTTCGTCAATGCGGCCGGGACGGTGCAATCCTTCAATGGTGTCGTGCGACCTGCGGGTGATGCGCGTCCTGCCTGGAAGGTGCTTCGGGTGCTGGGCAATCTGCTCAATCTTGACGGCTTCGATCAGGACAGCTCCGAGCAGGTTCGTGATGCGGTGCTGTCTGGCGGCGTGTCCGGTCGGCTCTCGGTCCGCTTCGCCGCTACGCCCGGGGCGGTGTCGGCACAGAAGCCAGTGGAGGGCTCATCGCTCGAGCGCATTGCCGATGTGCCGATTTATTTCGCTGACCCGATCGTTCGGCGCGCAACCAGCCTTCAAGACACGACCGATGCGCAGGCACCTCGCGCGCGCCTGAACAGTGCCACCGCTGCACGGCTTGGTCTCGGGGTCGGTCAGTCGATCCGCCTGAGCCAGGCAGCTGCAGGCGCGGCGACCTTGCCGGTTCTGATTGACGAGCAGGTGGCTGATGGGGTGGTGAGGCTTGCAGCCGGCCATGTGGCCAGTGCAGACCTCAACGCCATGATCGGCCCGATCCAAGGGGAGCCTGTCTGATGAGCTGGATCGACTCTCTGGAAACGCAGGGTCAGGCGCTTCTGGGTGACGCCTGGCCGGTCGTCTGGAGCCTGCTGCGCATTGTGGCCGTCGTGGCGCCGCTGCTGGCCTGCGTGGCCTACCTGACCTTCTGGGAGCGCAAGCTGATCGGCTATATCCAGTTGCGCATTGGTCCGAATCGCGTCGGTCCGGCCGGTCTGCTGCAGCCGATCGCGGACGCGGTCAAGCTGCTCTTCAAGGAAGTCATCACACCGGCCCGCGCCAATCCGGGGCTCTACATTCTGGGTCCGGTCATGACGATCATGCCGGCACTGGCCGCCTGGGTGGTCATTCCGTTCGGCCCGGATCGTGCGCTGGCGAATGTGAACGCCGGTCTGTTGCTGCTGCTGGCCATCACCTCTTTGGAGGTCTACGGCGTGATCCTGGCGGGCTGGGCCTCCAACTCCAAGTACGCGCTGCTCGGTGCCATGCGTGCATCGGCTCAGATGGTGTCGTATGAACTGGCCATCGGATTTGCGCTGGTGGTAGTGCTGATGGTCTCCGGCAGTCTGAACCTGAGCGACATCGTGGAAGTTCAGAATCGTGGCCGCTTCGCAGAGATGGGTCTGAACGTCCTGTCCTGGAACTGGCTGCCCTTGCTGCCGGTCTTCGTTGTGTACTTCATCTCCGGGATCGCCGAGACCAACCGACATCCTTTCGACGTGGTCGAGGGTGAGTCGGAGATCGTCGCGGGTCACATGATCGAGTACTCGGGCATGGGCTTCGCCATTTTCTTCCTGGCCGAATACGCCAACATGATCCTGATCTCGGCACTGGCCGCGATCATGTTCCTGGGCGGTTGGGCCCCGTTCTTCAGCCTGGGAATCGACATCGGCCCGCAATGGTTCTGGGATTGGTTCTGGCTGTTCTTCAAGACCTTCCTGCTGGTGACCGTCTTCATCTGGGTCCGCGCATCATTTCCGCGCTATCGCTATGACCAGATCATGCGTCTGGGCTGGAAGATCTTCATCCCGGTCACGCTGGTGTGGCTGGTGGTGGTCGGCATCTGGATGCAGACCCCGTTCAACA
>CAIXXI010000046.1 GCA_903923345.1 uncultured Burkholderiales bacterium
CAGCTGCTCAACTGCCCGCTGCCGATTCAGACTGCTTGCGCGCTCCAGAGGGGTCAAGCCAGTCGCATCGGGTTGTTGTGGCGAAGCGCCTGCTCGCAGCAGCAGGTCAATCAGGTCATTGCGGTCACGGGTGATCGCCAGTGTCAGCGGCGTGTGCCCGGAGCGGGTGATGAGGTTGGGGTTCGCGCCCCGCTCCAGCAGCAGTCGAACCACCCTGGCCTGGTCATTGCGCACGGCTTCGGCCAGTGCTGAATGTCCGGCATTGTTGATACCACTGGGATTAACGCCCGCATCCAGCAGCTTGCGAACGCCATTGACCGAACCGGCCGAGGCCTCGGACACGAGCCGGGCAATGCCGATTTCCGGTTCGCTCAGTGGCCCTGAAAGCGCCGGGCGGCTCAGAGACGCCAGATCGGACGCTGAGGCAGGTCGCAGTTCCGCCCGCCGCGTAGGCTCGGGAACAGTCGGGCCGAAGGCTCGTGCATCGAGGTCGATCGTCTCAAGGCCTGTTCCAGCCGCGCGGGCTCGGGCCATTGCACTGGAGGGGTCGGTTGCAGCGGTCCCTGCATGCGGACTCTGCTGTGCTGAAGCGACGCTGGCGTTCAGGGCAAGGAGGGCGGCGATGATCGCCTGATGCGGCTTGAGCAACATGGACGGCACGGACTCGAATCAAAGGAGACGAGCCCGATTGTGGCGGCCACCGTGAGCGGCCGACTGGCCATCCGCGACCGAAGCGCTCAAACTGGGGCCGTTTGGCCTGTCGTTTCCTTGAACGACTTAGGTCAAACGGCACACCAGACTGACATGCGGCGGATCACTCGCCCGCTGCACCTTCCTCGACACCAAGCTCGGCGCGTGACTGCTGTGCAGCCAGTTCGTCGGGCTGCATGAAGGCGGCCTCGGCCGCGGCCAGGGCTTGTTGCTCCTGCGCCTCGGTCGACTCTTTCTCGACACGTGCCCGGTGATAAGCCAGGCCCGTACCGGCCGGAATCAGACGGCCCACGATCACGTTTTCCTTCAGACCGCGCAGCTCGTCTTTCTTGCCCATGATGGCGGCTTCGGTCAGCACGCGGGTGGTCTCCTGGAAGGAGGCCGCAGAGATGAAGGAATCGGTCGACAGCGACGCCTTGGTGATGCCCAGCAGGATGTTCTCGTAGGTGGCCGGCAACTTCTCGGCCGCGACCGCCTTGTCGTTCTCGTCGAGAATCTCCGAGCGCTCGACCTGTTCGCCGGTGATGAAGCCGGTGTCACCCGGGTTGACCACCTGCACGCGACGCAGCATCTGGCGAACGATCACCTCGATGTGCTTGTCGTTGATCTTCACACCCTGCAGGCGATAGACGTCCTGCACTTCATCGACGATGTACCGGGCCAGCGCTTCGATACCCAGCAGACGCAGGATGTCATGAGGATCGGCCGGGCCGTCAACGATCAGCTCGCCCTTGTTGACCACCTGACCGTCGTGCACCAGCACGTTCTTTTCCTTGGCGATCAGGAACTCGTGGGCATTGCCGTCGAGATCTGTGATGACCAGACGTTGCTTGCCCTTGGTGTCCTTACCGAAGGAAACCGTGCCGGTGACATCGGCCAGCATGCCGGCGTCTTTGGGCGCACGGGCTTCGAACAGCTCGGCCACCCGCGGCAGACCGCCGGTGATGTCGCGGTTTTTCTGAGATTCCTGCGGGATCCGTGCGAGCACCTCACCCACGCCGACCTGCTGGCCGTCGCGGATCATGATCAGCGCGCCGACCGGGAAGGAGATGGTCACCGCATGGTCTGTGCCGGTGATGCAGACTTCCTGACCCGCTTCGTTGATCAGCTTGATCTGCGGGCGCAGGCCCTTGGTGGCCGTGGTGCGGCGCTTGGCATCGATGACCACCAGGGTCGAGAGGCCGGTGACCTCGTCGATCTGCTTGGCCACGGTCACGCCTTCTTCGACGTTCTCGAACTTCACCGTGCCGGCGTACTCGGTGATCATCGGGCGGGTCAGGGCGTCCCAGGTCGCCAGGATGACACCGGCCTTGACCGGCGTGCCGTCACCGGCCTGCAGGATCGCGCCATAAGGCACCTTGTGACGCTCGCGCTCGCGGCCGTTGTCGTCCTGAATGAGGACCTCGCCGGAGCGGGAAATCACGACCGGCTCGCCCTTGCCATTGGTGACATAACGCATGGTCGCCGTGAAGCGCACCGTGCCGTTGGACTTGGCTTCGATGCTGCTGGCGACGGCTGCACGCGATGCCGCACCGCCGATGTGGAAGGTGCGCATGGTCAGCTGAGTGCCAGGCTCACCGATCGACTGAGCCGCGATGACGCCAACCGCCTCGCCGGAGTTGACCAGCACACCACGGCCGAGGTCGCGGCCATAACACTTGGCGCACAGACCATAGCGGGTATCGCATGACAGCGGGGTGCGAACCCGCACTTCGTCGATACCGAGCTTCTCGATGTGCTCGACCGAATCTTCATCCAGCATCGTGCCGGATTCGTAGAGGGTCTCCTGAGTCTCGGGATGGATGACATCGCCCACGGCCACACGGCCGAGCACGCGGTCGCGCAGCGCCTCGATCACTTCGCCACCCTCGACCAGTGCGCGCATCGCCACACCATTGGTGGTGCCGCAATCGTCTTCGACCACCACGAGATCCTGAGTGACGTCGACCAGTCGACGGGTCAGGTAACCGGAGTTGGCGGTCTTGAGTGCGGTGTCGGCCAGGCCTTTACGAGCGCCGTGGGTCGAGATGAAGTACTGCAGAACGTTCAGGCCTTCGCGGAAATTCGCTGTGATCGGCGTCTCGATGATCGAGCCATCCGGCTTGGCCATCAGGCCGCGCATGCCCGCCAGCTGACGGATCTGTGCCGCCGAACCGCGCGCACCCGAGTGGGCCATCATGTAGATCGCGTTGAAGGACTCCTGATCGACTTCCTTGCCTTCGCGATCGATGACCTTCTGGACCTTGAGCTGGTCCATCATGGCCTTGCCGACTTCATCGCCGGCCTTCGACCAGATGTCCACAACCTTGTTGTAACGCTCGCCCTGGGTCACCAGACCCGAGGTGTACTGCTGTTCGATCTCTTTGACCTCGGCTTCGGCAGCGGCCAGCAGCGTGGTCTTTTGCGGCGGCACGAGCATGTCGCCAATCGCAATCGAGATGCCCGCACGGGTGGCCAGCCGGAAACCGTTCTGCATCAGCTGGTCGGCGAAGATCACGGTGTCGCGCAGACCGCAGCGGCGGAAGGACGCGTTGATCAGACGGGAGATTTCCTTTTTGGTCAGCGCCCGGTTGATGTGATCGAAGGGCAGGCCTCGCGGCAGGATTTCCGAGAGGATGGCGCGACCGACGGTGGTCTGCGGACGGATGGCGCGCGGGGTCGATTCGCCGGTGTTGCGATCACGGTCGTATTCGACCAGACGCACGGTGATCCGGGTGCCGAGTTCGACTTCGCGGTTGTCATAGGCGCGCAGCACCTCGGAGACGTTGGCGAACATCATGCCTTCGCCCTTGCCGTTGATCTTCTCGCGGGTGGTGTAGTACAGACCCAGCACGATGTCCTGCGAAGGCACGATCGAGGGCTCACCGCTGGACGGGAACAGCACGTTGTTCGACGCCAGCATCAGGGCGCGGGCCTCGAGCTGGGCTTCCAGCGACAGCGGCACGTGGACGGCCATCTGGTCGCCGTCGAAGTCGGCGTTGAAGGCTGCGCAGACCAGCGGATGCAGCTGGATGGCCTTGCCTTCGATCAGGACCGGCTCGAAGGCCTGGATGCCCAGACGGTGCAGGGTCGGTGCGCGGTTGAGCATGACCGGGTGTTCGCGGATGAC
>CAIXXI010000047.1 GCA_903923345.1 uncultured Burkholderiales bacterium
GAAGCAGGGATCGTGGGATGCAATGACTGCTTGGAGTTACCCCCCCCCCCCCCTCCCCCCCTCCCACCCCCCTCCTTTGCGCTGCCCGGCAGCTACCTGAAGGTGCGGATCGAGGCGGACAAGAAGACGTGCCCGGTCCTGCTCTCCAACGGCAACCTCGAATCCAGCGAAACCCTGCCCGACGGCCGCCTGTGTGCCCGCTGGACCGACCCGTTCCCCAAGCCGAGCTATCTGTTCGCAGTGGTGGCCGGGCAACTGGTCGCTCAGGAGCAGGCCATCACCACGGCATCCGGTCGTCAGGCCCTGCTGCAGGTCTGGGTCGAACCCGGCAATCTGGACCGCACCGACCATGCCCTGCAGTCCCTGATCCGGGCGATCCGCTGGGACGAGCAGCGCTTTGGCCTCGAACTCGACCTCGAGCGCTTCATGATCGTCGCAGTGGGCGACTTCAACATGGGCGCGATGGAGAACAAGGGCCTGAACATCTTCAACACGAAGTATGTGTTCGCTAACCCAAGGCTGGCCACCGACGCTGATTTTGCCGCGGTCGAATCGGTCGTGGCCCATGAGTACTTCCACAACTGGACCGGCAACCGGGTCACCTGTCGCGACTGGTTCCAGCTGACGCTCAAGGAAGGCCTGACCGTCTTTCGGGATCAGGAATTCTCGGCTGATGTGATGGCGCAGGCCTGCCCCGATGCAGCAGCCGCCCACAGCGCCCGCGCGGTGCGTCGCATCGAGGATGTGCGCGTGCTGCGCAGCGTTCAGTTCGCAGAAGACGCCGGGCCGATGGCCCATCCGATTCGCCCGGACAGCTACCAGGAAATCAACAACTTCTACACGGTCACCGTCTACGAGAAGGGGGCCGAAGTCATTCGCATGCTGCAGAACCTGGTCGGTCGCGACGGGTTTGCGCAAGGCATGGCGCTGTACTTCCAGCGCCATGACGGCCAGGCCGTGACCTGCGAAGCCTTCCTGTCGGCGATGGCCGATGCCAATCACCGCGACCTCAGCCAGTTCAGTCGCTGGTACTCGCAGGCCGGCACGCCGCGTGTGAAGGCGGTTGGACATTACGACGCGCCATCGCGCACTTACACCCTGAGCCTGAGCCAGTGGTGCCCGCCGACGGCCGGACAAACCGAGAAGCTGCCCTTTCACATCCCGGTCAGCATCGGCCTGATGGACGCACAAGGGCGAGACCTGCTCGAGCGCACGCTCGAACTCACCGAAGCTCAGCAGACCTTCGTCTTTGAACACATCGACGCGCAGCCCGGCCCGAACGGTGAGGCGTTCGTGATGGCGTCATTGCTGCGCGGCCTGTCGGCACCGGTCATCCTCGAACACGAGGTCGACGACTCGACGCTGGCCTTTCAGCTGGCCCATGACACCGATGCCTTCAATCGCTGGGAGGCCTCGCAGCGGCTGGCGGTCTCGGCGATCCTTCGCACCCTGAACGGTGAGACGGCCCGGGACGCCAGCGCAGGGCTGGTCGCCGCCATGGGCCGCGCGCTGGGCGATGCCCGGCTGGACGCCGCATTGCGCGAGCAACTGCTCATCCTGCCCTCGGAAGGCTTCGTGGCCGAGCAGGTCCAGGTGATCGACCCCGCAGCACTCAGGGCCGCCCGTAACGCCGTGCGTGGGGCCATCGGCCAGGGACTCGAAGCTGCATTACGTTCGATCCTTGCGGAAACCCAGAGCAGGACTGCCTATTCGCCCGACCCGGTTTCGGCCGGTCTGCGTGGCCTGCGCAATGCCGCACTCGCCCTGCTGGTGGGCAGTGGTGCTGCAGGCTGCGATGAACAGGCCAAGGCGCAATTCCATCAGGCCGACAACATGACCGACCGGCTCGGCGCGCTCAGTGCCGTGGCGCACTCCGATTCGCCGCTGCGTGAACCTTTGCTGGCCTCATTCGAAGTCGAATTCGCCAACGAGCCGCTGGTCATGGACAAATGGTTTCAGCTGCAGGCCATCCTGCATCGACAAGCCGGCGATCCACCGGTGCTCGAGCGGGTTCGCACCCTCATGCAGCACCCGGCCTTTTCCTTGCGCAACCCGAATCGGGTCCGCTCGCTGGTGACCGCCTTTTGCAGCGGCAATCTGGCGGAATTCCATGCGCCTGACGGCTCCGGCTATCGCTTCTGGGCCGAGCAGGTGCTGGCGCTGGATGCCATCAATCCGCAGGTCGCAGCGCGGCTGGCGCGCGCGCTGGATCGCTGGCGCAAGTTCGAGCCCGTGCGCCAGGCCGCCATGCACGAGGCGCTAACCCAGGTGTTCGACACCGCGCAATCACCCGATGTGCGGGAAGTCATCGGCAAGGCACTCTCCGTGGGCGCAGGATCGACCGCTGCAGCATAATTGCGCCGGTTCCAAACAAGGACGCTCCATGTCAAAGCCCGTCAGCCTCACCCAATACCTGGTCGAGAAGCAGCGCGACAAGAACCTTATTCCCGCCGAGCTGCGACTGCTGCTTGAGGTGGTCGCGCGAGCCTGCAAGCGGATCAGCTACGGCGTGGGCAAGGGTGCACTGGCCGGTGTGCTGGGCGAAGCCGGGACCGAAAATGTCCAGGGCGAGACCCAGAAGAAGCTGGATGTGATCGCCAACGAGACCCTGCTCGAAGCCAATGAATGGGGCGGCCATCTGGCCGCGATGGCGTCTGAGGAGATGGACCATCCCTATGCCATCCCGAACCGATACCCGATGGGCGAGTTCCTGCTGCTCTTCGATCCGCTGGATGGCTCCTCGAACATCGACGTCAATGTCTCGATCGGCACGATCTTCTCGGTGCTGAAGTTGCCCGAGGGTGTGAGCGAACCCCAGGAGCTGCATTTCCTGCAACCCGGTTCACGTCAACTGGCCGCCGGCTATGCGGTCTACGGGCCGTCGACCCTGCTGGTCCTGACGGTCGGCGATGGCGTGGCCTGCTTCACGCTGGATCGCGAGACGGGATCGTGGTGGCTCACCGAAGACGGTATGAAGGTGCCGGAGCAGACCAAGGAATTCGCCATCAACGCGTCCAATGCGCGGCACTGGCACGAGCCGGTCCAGCGTTACATCGGCGAACTCACGGCCGGCAAGAGCGGCCCTCTGGGCAAGGACTACAACATGCGCTGGGTCGCCTCGATGGTGGCTGACGTGCATCGCATCATGACCCGCGGTGGCATCTTCATGTATCCGGCCGATCAGCGCGAACCGGGCAAACCCGGCAAGCTGCGCCTGCTCTATGAAGCCAATCCGATGAGTTTCCTGATCGAACAGGCCGGCGGCATGGCCACCAATGGGCACCAGCGGATTCTCGATGTGCAGCCCAAGGCCTTGCACGAGCGGGTGGCGGTCTTTCTGGGATCGCGTGAAGAGGTGGCCCGTGTGACCGCCTATCACGAGCACGCAAAACACTGATCAGCGCTGCGCGCCCAAGATCCTGTCGATTGTCTGAGCGGCCGCGGCGAAGCCCATGGCCGCAGTCACCATCACCGTTGATCCATAGCCTGCGCAGGCCAGTGGCGCACCAGCCGAATGGTCCGCCGCAGGGGCCATGGCCGCGCCGGAGGGCGCAGGCGACCACACAGCGCTCACCCCGAACGCCCGGCCTGCCTCGCGGGTAAACCCATGATCCCGTCGCAGGCGTGAGCGCACCGAAGAGAGCAGTGCATCACTGCGGACCAGGGTCAGATCGCAACAGCGCAACTGCAGCGGATCGATGCGCCCGCCAGCCGCTCCACAGACCACCACCGGCTGACTGCGTGCGACGCACAACGCGATGATCGCTGCCTTGGCCCGCGGTGCGTCGATGGCATCCACCACCACGTCAGCCTGCCCGTCGATTCGCTCGGCGACGTTCTCGAGGGTGACGAAGTCATCAACCTCGATCACCCGTGTGGCCGGCGAGATGTCGGCGATTCGAGCCGCCATCACCGCCACTTTGGATGCGCCCAGGGTCGTGCCGAGCGCGTGGATCTGGCGATTGACATTCGACTCGGCGACATGGTCCATGTCGATCAGGGTCAGGGCTCCAATACCGCATCGGGCCAGGGCCTCGGCAACCCAGGAACCCACCCCACCGATGCCGATCACCACCGCGTGTGCAGCAGCGATCCGGACCGCACCCGCGTCGCCGTAGGTCCTGGCCACGCCGCCGAATCGGCGAGCCTGATCAGACTCGCCGAACGGCTGCTGGCCGGATGACATCAGCCCGGCCTCGAAGCGCATGCGCGAGGCCGCCTTGCGTGCTGGTTCAGGGCAGCAGCACCGTCGAGCCGGTGGTCTTTCTGCCCTCCAGATCGCGGTGCGCCTGGGCGGCATCGGCCAGCGCATACCGCTGTTCGATCTCGATCTTCACCTTGCCGGAAGACACCATCTTCATGAGTTCGCCGGCAATCTCCAGCAGGTTCTCGCGCTTTTCGGTGTGCGGTGCCAGCGAAGGACGGGTGATGTAGAGCGATCCCTTCAATGCCGTCAGGGGCATCGGCGGCACCGGACCCGAGGCATTGCCAAAGCTCACCATCAGGCCCCAGGGCTGCAGGCTGTCGAGCGATGCCTGGAAGGTGTCCTTGCCCACGGAGTCATAGACCACCGGCACCATCGCGCCGCCGGTGATGTCGCGCACCCGCTCGACGACGTTCTCTTCCTTGTACAGGATGATGTGATCGGCGCCGTGGCGGCGGGCGAGTTCGCCCTTTTCCTTGGATCCGACCGTGCCGATCACCGTCACGCCGAGCGCCTTGGCCCACTGCATTGCAATCAGGCCAACCCCACCCGCAGCCGCGTGGAACAGGATGGTCTGGCCTTTCTGGACCTTGTAGGTGCGCCCCAGCAGGTAGGCCACGGTCATGCCTTTGAGCATCATCGCGGCGCCGGTCTCATACGAGATGGTCGACGGCAACTTGACCAGCCGGCTGGCCGGCATGTTGCGCAATTCGCTGTACGAGCCCTGTGGGCCACCGGCATAGGCCACGCGATCGCCGACCTTGACCTCGGTGACGCCTTCACCAATCGCAAGCACCTCGCCGGCGCCCTCAGTGCCAAGCGCCGAAGGCACGGGCGAGGGGTACAAACCGCTGCGCACATAACAATCGATGAAGTTCAGGCCGATCGCGTGATGACGGACCTGGGCCTGGCCCGGGCCGGGCGCCCCGACCTCGACATCGACGTATTGAAGGACTTCGGGACCGCCATTTTTTTCGAATCGAATCGCCTTGGGCATGTGAGCACTCCGGTGTGTGGGTTGAAGGACGCGCAGAAAAGTATACGAATTCAGGCAGGACGACGCGCCTGCATGCGCAGCGGTGTGTATTCCAGGGTCACCGTGCCATGCTGGTTGCGCACGCGGTTGAGCGTACGGATCAGTCCGCGATCGGGTTTGGAGGTGGCTCGCATTTCAGTCACCTCGACCTCGACTTGCAGGGTATCGCCGACAAAAGTCGGACCCTTGACGCTCATGCCGGTTTCGAGAAAGGCCAGGCCGGTGTGCTGGATCGAGGGGACGATCAGGCCCTCAGCGAAGGAGAACACCAGCGCGCCCGGCACGACACGCCCCTGGATCGCCATCGACTCGCGGTCGTGCAGGTTGGTGAAGAGTTCCTCGGTGAACCAGGCGAGATTGCAAAAGCTCACCAGATCGGTTTCGGTGACCGTGCGACGCACCGTATTGAAGGTGTCGCCCACCTTCAGGTCGTCCCAGTAAAAGCCTTCGCCCAGCGTGCGGTGGATGCCCATCTTCAGTCCCCTTGACTCAATACGATTTCGCCAGGCCGAGCACCCGCTCGGCAATGAAGCTCATCACCAACTGCGGGCTCACCGGCGCGATGCGCCCGATCATCGATTCACGCATATAACGCTCGACGTGATACTCCTTGGCGTAACCGAATCCGCCATGGGTCATCACCGCCTGCTGACAGGCATCGAAGCCGGCCTCGCCCGCCAGGTACTTGGATGCATTCGCCTCGGCCCCGCAGGACAGGCCCTTGTCGTAGAGCCAGGCCGCCTTGAACACCATGAGATTGGCCGCCTCGAGCGCCATCCAGTTCTGCGCCAGCGGATGCTGGATGCCCTGATTCTGGCCAATCGGCCGGTCGAACACCACACGCTCCTTGGCGTACTGCGTGGCCCGGCGCAGCGCACACTGGCCCAGGCCCACCGACTCGGCTGCAATCAGGATGCGTTCAGGATTCATGCCGTGCAGGATGTACTCGAAGCCACGGCCTTCCTCGCCGATGCGATCGGCTGCCGGCACCACCATGCCATCGAAGAAGACCTGGTTCGAATCGACGCACTTGCGTCCCATCTTCTCGATTTCGCGGACCTCGACCCGACTGCGGTCGAAGTCGGTGTAGAACAGCGACAGGCCGAAGGTGGGTTTGGGGCAGTCCTCGATCGGGGTGGTGCGGGCCAACAGCAGGATCTTCTCGGCCACCTGTGCGGTCGAGATCCAGACCTTCTGACCCGACACGATGTAGTTGTCGCCGCGACGTTCGGCACGGGTCTTCAGGCGCGTGGTGTTCAGCCCGGTATTCGGCTCGGTGACCGCAAAACAGGACCGCTCCTTGCCGCTGATCAGGCCAGGCAGCATGCGCCGCTTCTGGTCCTCTGTGCCGAAGACCACCACCGGGTTCAGGCCGAAGATGTTCATGTGCACCGCAGAGGCGCCGGAAAAACCGGCACCCGATGCGGCGATCGTCTGCATCATGATCGATGCTTCGGTGATGCCCAGGCCCGAGCCGCCATAGGCCTCGGGCATGGCAATGCCCAGCCAGCCGGCCGAGGCGAGTGCCTGATGCAATTCAGTCGGGAAGCCGCCTTCATGGTCCTTCCGGTACCAGTAGTCGTCACCGAACTGGCTGCAGATCTTCTGGATCGCCTCGCGGATGGCTTCCTGCTCAGGGGTGAATGAAAAGTCCATGCCGAAACCTCACAGAGTCCTGATGGTGCCGGCGCTGGCCAGCGATTCGATGGCGGCATCGTCCATGCCGAGTTCGCGCAGCACTTCGCGGGTGTGCTCGCCCAGCATCGGGGGCGGGCGCCGATACGACACCGGCGTCTTCGACAGGCGCATCGGGCTGGCGATGCCCGGTGCCTCGCCGCCCAGCGGATGCGCAATGCCGATCCGGGACCCAAGGTGGGCCGCCTGCGGATGGGCGAGTGCCTGCGAATAATCGTTGATCGGGCCTGCCGGCACGCCGGCCTCGGTGAACACGCTCTCCCAATGGGCGCGGGTCTGCTGGCACATGATGTCCGAGAACAGGCCATGGAGCTCGTGCCGATGCGCAATGCGTGAAGGGTTGTCCTTGAACCGGTCGTCGGTGGCCCACTCCGGATGACCCAGCGCCTTGCACATCGAATTGAACTGGCCCTGGTTGGCACTGGCCACAATCAGCTGTCCGTCCGAGCAGGGATACACGCCATAAGGCGTGATGTTCGGTGCGTGATTGCCGGTGCGCACCGGGATCTTGCCGCCGACCATGTAGTTCGACAGCTGGCCCGAGCTGATCGCCAGCACCGCACTGAACAGCGAGATATCCAGGTGCTGCCCCTCTCCGGTCGCATCGCGATGATGCAGCGCCGACAACACCGCGATGGCTGAATACATGCCGGTGAACAGGTCCACCAGCGGCACACCCACCCGCTGGGGGCCGCCCCCGGGCAGATCGTCGCGCTCGCCGGTCACGCTCATCAGACCGCCCAGGCCCTGGAAGAGGTAGTCGTAGCCGGGACGCTCCGCCCACGGACCGTCCTGACCAAAGCCGGTGACCGAGCAATAGATCAGCCGGGGGTTGATCTTCGACAGCGAGGCATAGTCAAGGCCGTAGCGGGCGAGGTCGCCGACCTTGAAGTTTTCGACGCAGATATCGGCCTTCGCTGCCAGCTGTCGGATGATCGCCTGCCCATCGGGATTGGCCAGATCGACTGCCACCGAGCGCTTGTTCCGATTGGCTGACATGAAGTAGGCCGACTCGCGCGTTGGCTCGCCCTTGTCATCGGTGAACCAGGGCGGCCCCCACTGGCGCGACTCGTCGCCGGAGGCCGGGCGTTCGATCTTGATCACTTCGGCGCCGAGGTCGCCCAGGGTCTGCACACAGAACGGGGCGGCCAGCACCCGCGACAGGTCCAGAACGCGAATGCCTTTGAGGGGCCCGGTGTTGCGTGCGCCCTCTCCGGTCGAAGGGCTCTGCGATGAATTGTTCAATGTCTCTCCCTGACGGCGTCATGGCGCCGATTTTTGATGCATCCGCCCGGTCAGTTGGCGCGATGCGTTGTGTGCCTGACCGCGCCCGGTCAGGATGGTTCCAATCAATACGTACCTGGGTAGGCGCCACCATCGAGCAGCACATTCTGCCCGGTCATGTACGAGGCTTGCTGGCTGCACAGGTAGGCGCACATCTGTCCGAACTCCAGCGAATTGCCGAAGCGCTTTGCCGGGATCAGCATGCGGCGCGACTCCGCCACTTCATCGACCGACTTGCCCAGCTTCTTTGCGGTGGTGGCAGTGGTGCCGCGAAGCCGGTCGGTGTCGAACTGGCCGGGCAGCAGGTTGTTGATGGTGACATTGTGCTCGACGGTCTTGCGGGCCAGGCCGGCAACAAAGCCGGTCAGTCCGCTGCGCGCGCCATTGGACAAGCCCAGGATTTCGATCGGGGCCTTCACCGAGCTCGAGGTGATGTTGACGATGCGCCCGAAGCGACGCTCGATCATCGCGTCGACGGTGGACTTGATCAGTTCGATCGGGGTGAGCATGTTGGCATCGATTGCTGCGATCCAGTGCTCACGGGTCCATTCGCGAAAGTCCCCGGGCGGCGGGCCGCCGGCATTCGTCACCAGCATGTCGACCTGCGGGCAGGCCGCCAGCGCCTCGGCACGGCCGGCCTCGGTGGTGATGTCGCAGGCCACCGGGATCACCTTGACGCGGTATTCGCTGGCCAGCCGGTCGGCGGCTTCTCGGATGGCCTCAGGCGTGCGGGCATTGACCACCAGGTTCACACCCTCTGCTGCCAGCGCCTGCGCGCAGCCGAATCCAAGGCCCTTGCTCGCCCCGCATACCAATGCCCACTTGCCTGCAATGCCCAGGTCCATGAATCCTCGCTGTATTGTGTATTGAGTTGTGTGGCCCAGCCGAAACGTCTAGCGCCGGCGATTGCCGCCCAGCAGTGTACCGAGTACGCCCCGCACGATGGCCCGGCCTGCCGTGGAGCCCATGGTACGGGCGGCGCTCTTGGCCATGGCTTCGAGCACCGAATCCTTGCGCCCGTCCGAGCTCATCATGCCGCCGAGCGTGTCCTTGATGCTGTCGCTCCAGCTGCCGTTGCCAGTGGGCAAGGCAATTCCCGGCGAGGCCTTGAGATCCGTGCCGCCGGCCTGAGCCTGCAGCTTTTCATAGGCAGACTCGCGATCCTGCGCTGTGTCGTAGATGCCTGCGACCACCGAGGTGGCCATCAAGGCCTTGCGCTCATCCGGGCTGATCGGGCCGATCCGCGAGCCGGGCGGCACGATGAACGCGCGCTCGACAACACCCGGGCGGCCTTTTTCGTCGAGCAGCGAGACCAGTGCCTCGCCCACGCCGAGTTCCGAAATCACGGTCTCGGTATTGAATGCCGGGTTGGCCCGCATGGTTTGAGCGGCTGCCTTGACGGCCTTCTGATCGCGAGGGGTGAAAGCCCGCAGTGCATGCTGAATGCGATTGCCAAGCTGCCCGAGCACCGTGTCGGGGATGTCGAGCGGGTTTTGCGTGATGAAGTAAACACCGACGCCCTTGGATCGGACCAGACGCACCACCTGTTCGACCTTCTCGAGCAGGGCCCGCGGGGCTTCATTGAACAGCAGGTGCGCTTCATCAAAAAAGAACACCAGACGGGGTTTATCCCGGTCACCGACTTCAGGCAGCTTTTCGAACAGGTCCGACAACAGCCACAGCAGGAAGGCGGCATACAGCCTGGGCGCATTGAGCAGCTTGTCAGCCGCCAGAATATTGATGATGCCGCGACCCTGGGCGTCGGTCTGCATCAGGTCATCGAGGTTGAGCATCGGCTCGCCGAAAAAGCGATTGGCGCCCTGCTCCTCCAGCACCAGCAGACCCCGCTGGATCGCACCCACCGAAGCGGCCGAAATATTTCCATACTGCGTGGTGAACTGCTTTGCGTTGTCGCCCACGTACTTGAGCATGGCGCGCAGGTCTTTGGAGTCGAGCAGCAACAAGCCGTTGTCATCAGCGATCTTGAAGACCAGATTGAGCACGCCTTCCTGGGTCTCGTTGAGGCTGAGCATGCGCGACAGCAGCATCGGCCCCATGTTGGAGACGGTCGCACGCAGCGGATGGCCGCTCTCGCCGAAGACATCCCACAGCGTCACCGGCATGCCGGCAAAAGTCGGCTCGGGGAGTTGATGCTGCTCGATGCGCTCGCGCAATTTGCTGCTCATCGCCCCGGCCTGCGAGATGCCGGTGAGATCGCCCTTCACATCCGCCATGAACACCGGCACGCCGATGGCCGAGAAGCGCTCGGCCAGCACCTGCAGCGACACCGTCTTGCCGGTGCCGGTTGCACCGGTGATCAGGCCGTGGCGATTGGCCAGCGCCGGCAGCAGCGCAAGGTCGGTGTCTGCGCTTCGCGCGATCAGCAGGGGTTCTGGCATGGTGTGACCGGGAAAGAACGCGCACTTCGTGCGCAAAAGGCCGGATGGTAAGATGCCCGGCGCTGGTGCTGGCATTGCATCACGATAGCTGATCCCCCGGCAAGGGCGGCAGCAGGCAGTCTTCCCGACTGATCTCGGCCGGGTCTGCATCCACTCGAAAACTTTCAGCACGAGGTCGATTTCCTTATGGCCGGGCATTCCAAATGGGCCAACATCCAGCATCGCAAGAATCGCCAGGATGAAAAACGCGGCAAGCTGTTCACCCGCTTGATCAAGGAGATCACCGTCGCGGCCAAACTCGGCGGTGGCGATCTCTCGGCGAATCCCCGCCTGCGCCTGGCGGTCGACAAGGCGTCGGATGCCAACATGCCCAAGGACACCGTCCAGCGTGCGATCCAGAAGGGCATCGGCGGCCTGGATGGCGCGAATTACGAAGAAATCCGCTACGAAGGCTATGGCATCGGTGGCGCAGCCGTGATCGTCGACACCCTGACCGACAATCGCACCCGCACGGTGGCTGAAGTGCGCCACGCCTTCTCCAAATACGGCGGCAATCTCGGCACTGACGGATCGGTCGCGTTCCTGTTCAGGCATTGCGGTCAGTTTCTGTTCGCACCGGGCACCTCCGAAGACAAGGTGATGGAAACGGCCATTGAAGCCGGTGCCGAAGATGTCAGCACCGATGATGAAGGCGGCATTGAAGTGCTGTGTGCCCCGCCCGATTTCAGAGTGGTGAAGGCAGCGCTCGAGCAGGCCGGCCTCAAAGCGGAGATGGCAGAAATCACCATGAAGCCCCTGAATGAGACGGTGTTCAGCGGCGACGACGCACTCAGGATGCAAAAGCTGCTCGATGTGCTGGAAGGCCTGGACGATGTCCAGGAGGTCTTCACCAGCGCAGTCATCGACAACTGAACTCGGCATGGACTCAAACACGCTATGAAACTGCTGGTGGTTGGATCGGGCGGACGTGAGCACGCGATTGCCTGGCGGCTGGCTCAGTCTCCCCGTGTGCAGATGGTGTTCGTCGCGCCGGGCAATGGCGGCACAGCCAGAGAGCGCGGGCTGCAAAACCTGCCGATCACTGATATCAACGTGCTGGCCGCCTTTGCCGAGCGCGAAGGCATTGCCTTCACCGTGGTCGGCCCCGAAGCGCCGCTGGCAGCCGGAATCGTCGATCTGTTCCGCAGCCAGGGGCTGAAGATCTTCGGCCCCACCCAGGCGGCGGCCCAGCTCGAATCATCGAAGGACTTTGCCAAGGCCTTCATGAAGCGCCATGGCATCCCGACCGCCGACTACCAGACCTTCACCGATGCAGCCGCCGCACGAGACTACGTCACGCAGCGCGGCGCGCCGATCGTGGTCAAGGCCGACGGACTGGCCGCCGGCAAGGGTGTCGTGGTGGCCCAGAATGTGGAAGAAGCCCACGCAGCCATCGACATGATGCTGCTCGACAACCGCATGGGCTCGGCCGGTGCCCGGGTGGTGATCGAAGATTTTCTGATCGGTGAGGAAGCCAGTTTCATCGTGCTGTGCGACGGCCGCAATGTGCTCGCGCTGGCGTCCAGTCAGGATCACAAGCGCCTGCTCGATGGCGATGCCGGCCCGAACACCGGTGGGATGGGGGCCTACTCACCGGCCCCGGTGGTCACGCCCGACGTGCATGCCAGGGTGATGCGTGAAATCATTTTGCCGACCATCAATGGCATGGCGTCTGACGGCATTCCGTTCACCGGATTTCTGTACGCCGGTCTGATGATCGACCCGGCAGGCCAGGTCAGGACGCTGGAGTTCAATTGCCGAATGGGCGATCCCGAAACCCAGCCGATCATGGCGCGCATCAAGAGCGATCTGTCCGAGGTCTTCGAACATGCCATCGCTGGAACACTGGACCGCGCCGAAATCGAATGGGATAGACGCACCGCGCTCGGCGTGGTCATTGCAGCCCATGGTTATCCGGATGATCCGCGCAAAGGCGACGCCATCGAAGGCCTGAATGACGGCGCACAAGTCGGTGAGAACTGCCTGGTGTTTCATGCCGGCACGGTTCTGGACGGCACCACGCTTCGCACTCAGGGCGGACGGGTGCTGTGCGTCACCGGCCTGGGCGATTCGGTCAAGGTCGCCCAATCACGCGCCTATGAAGCCGTCAGAACCGTCTGCTTCGACGGCATGCAGTTTCGCACCGACATCGGCCATCGGGCGCTGGCCCGAAAGCGCACGGCTCGCAAGGCCTGAACGCCTGGCCGCTCTGAAAGACACACCATGATTGACACCGCATCGGTACGCCCCTACCTGCAGGACCTTCAGGCCCGCATCGTCGCGGGGCTTGAGGCGCTCGATGGCCAGCCGTTCGGCACCGATCGCTGGGACAGGCCAGAAGGGGGCGGTGGCATCAGCCGCGTGATCGAGAACGGTCATGTCTTCGAGCGCGCGGGCGTGCTCTTCTCCCATGTAACCGGCACGAATCTACCGCCCTCGGCCAGCGCAGCCCATCCGGGCATTGCCGGCCGCCCATTCGAGGCGACCGGCGTGTCGCTGGTGCTGCATCCGCGCAATCCTTATGTGCCAACCGTTCACATGAACGTGCGCTGTTTCGTTGCAGCGGCCAAGCCCGGCGCACGCCCCGGAACACCGGATGCCGACCCGATCTGGTGGTTCGGCGGCGGCATGGACCTCACGCCCTATTACGGGAACGAAGACGATGTGGTGCACTTTCATCGCACCTGCAAAGCATCGCTCGAGCCCTATGGCCCTGATCTGCACCCCAGGTTCAAGAAGTGGTGCGAC
>CAIXXI010000048.1 GCA_903923345.1 uncultured Burkholderiales bacterium
CGACTCACTGGCCTGGGACCGGCTGGTGGTCTCCCCGGGCGTGGATTTCCTGAATGAGCAGGTCGGCGGATTGCAGGCGGGTCTGGACAGCGGGCGCATCGTGCATGCCTGGAAGGCGGGCCCCCAGACGCTGGCATTGCGCGCTCAACTGCAGGCCTTGCGCCCGGGCGGCGTCGTGGCCATCACCGTGCCACGTGCGCCCTACCGATGCCCACCCGGGCCGTATGAGCGTGCCTGCGTCGTGGCGAGTTACCTGAAGGCAAACAAGCCCGGCTCCAAGCTGCTGGTGCTCGATGCCAATCCGGAAGTCGTATCGAAAAAAGGCTTGTTCGAGCGGGTCTTTGCCGAGCAGTACAAAGGCATCATCGAATACCGCTCAAATGCAGAGCTCAAGGAAGTCTCGGGACAAACCGCCAAGCTCGAATTCGAGGATGTGCGAGCCGACGTCCTGAACGTGATTCCGCCGCAGCGAGCCGGCGACATCGCCTTCAAATCAGGGCTGGTCAATGTCAATCAGCGCTGGGTGGGTGTGGATTGGCTCACGCTCGAATCGACGGCGATCCCCCGCGTGCATGTGCTGGGCGATGCGACCTTCTCGGCCCCCCTCATGCCCAAATCCGGGCACATGGCCAATCAGCATGGCAAGGTCGCAGCCGCAGCCATCATCGCCTTGCTCAAAGGTGAGCCGGTCAATCCGATGCCGATGATGACCAACACCTGCTACAGCTTCGTCAATTCAAGCGACGTGATCCATGTGGCCTCCGTGCACCGCTACGATGCCGCCGATAAGACCCTGAAGACCGTGCCCGGTTCCGGCGGGGTGTCGACTGCGCCCAATGCACTGGAAGGCCGCTACGCCCTGGGTTGGGCCCAGAACATCTGGGCTGACACGCTCGGCTGAACGGATCGAGAGGGATCAACCCGAGGCGGCGACCACACCCTCATCGGTGCGGCGCTCGCCGCGGGTATCGACCCAGCTGATGCCGATGCGATCGCCGACCTTCCCGCCCTTCAGCACAAACTGAAGGAAGGGATTTTTCGATACAGCCGGTCCGAACTGGGCCGTCAACACCCGCTTGCCATTGTGGGTGACGACGACTTCCTGAATGAACCAGGCGGCAATCAACTTGCCGGCGGCATCCTTGCGCTGGCCACTTTCCATCTCGTGCGTCATCAGCATGCGCACGGTGATCTTGTCGCCGGAAAGCTGGGCTCGGATACGGGTGGGCTCGGTCATGGGGCAGGCGTCATCTGATCAGGTACCGCACCCGCCCAAGGTCACCTTGACATCCTTGCGGGTAAACAGGGCTCGGCCATCGGCCATCAAGGCCACCGCATAGACCCAGGATGACTGGTTCATCTTGACTCGGGCGTTCAGGTTGGCCTCAACCGCATCGCTCAAGGTGAACGCGGCCGCCAGCGGGGCAGGGTTTTTCTCGACCAGCACCAGCAGGCGGGCCACCCCGGACAGGCCGGTGGTGATGCCGATCGGCACAATCGCACCGTTCTCAGCGATGTCCGGTGCGGTCAGGACGATCTCGCGGCTTTCGACAGGCGCAGCTGACCCGAGTGCCTTGTAGGCCTCGGCCATGGCCTTGGCCTCGAAGGCGGCCTTGTTCCATTCGAGGGTCTGAGCCCGCAGCGCTGAGGGCACACAGCCCGCAGCGGCAAGCATCGTGGCCACGCGCAGGCTCTGTGTCATCCAGTGACGACGGTCAGGCGCCTGCAGGGCCGAAACAGGGTGTGTGTCCTTCATGCCGAAATGCAGTGTGTGGGCGGTTCAGTGGAAATGGCTTGTTTCGGGCTGCGCATCTTCGGGCATCTCGGCGTGCACCACGTCTCCGGCATGGTTCGGAAACAGGGGCGTGCCGCAGTCCTCGCAATACTCAGGCTCGGTCAGTTCCGACCAGGTGCGCATCTCCTGGACGCCCGCCTCGCGAAGGGTCTCACGGATCCGCTCAAGCGGCGCAGGCTCATCCGACTCGCTCTCGGCGCCCAGCAGCGGCCAGACCACGCCCTGGGCCACTTCTTCACTGTCGCCGACCGACAGACCGATCCGGTACTCATCGATCCGCTCATCGCCAAAGGCCGCGACCGTCGCCTTCACGCCTTCGGCTTCGATGTTCAGCGCATGAGTCAGGAAGTGCACCCCGGCCTTGATGGCGTAGGGACGCACTCGCCGATCGGACTCGCGAAGGTTGATGTGATACGCATCCGGCAGCAGGCATTCGAAGCCGCAACCGGGCAGGAGGGATTCGATTGTGGGCCGGGCCTGCGCAATCCATTGCTCCAGACACTGCACGCGCGAGGCATGGTCCGGGGAATCGCCCAACTGCCAACGGAACATCGCCTCACCTTGCGGAACGGCGATGGCGGCCAGCAGGAAACGGGCATCAGCCAGCATCTCGGCGGTGTCGGGCAGTGACTTCAGGTCCTGCTTGAAGGCCGCACCGGATGCACTCAGCGCGGACTGGCCGAGCTTTCGTGCCAGCTTTCTCAACTCGCCGAAATCGCGGGGCAGCTGATCGACGCTGTACAGACAGGGCGAGATCCGCAGGCGCAGGTCGCGGGCGAGGACATGGGCTTGCCAATGCGCTGCCAGCGACTGAGCAGCCTCAAGCGGAATCGGACCCGACGGAATCCGAAAACGGGTCCAGGCGACCACAGGTGCAGCCACCAGCAGCACATCCCACTTGCGGCCATCAGCCTCCAGCACCATCGATTCGGAGGCGGTCTCGACCGCCTCGATCAGCGCGCCGTAGGCTTCGGGATCGGTCTGATGCAGGCGGTCCAGGGCATCGTAGATCGACTGCGGATGGTTGCTGTCGAGCAGGCGATCGATGCGGTGGGACAACTGACGATCCCACCAGTCGTCTTCGATCCGGCTGCCCGAATTGGCCAGCCCGAGCGAGGCCGAGACCAGACGTTCGGCATCGGCTGAAAGGTGGGATTTACGGTCGCGCCCGGGGCGCGCATGGCGGATGGATTTCAAGGCTCGACTTTCTGACAAGGCCTCACCGCAGAGACCGAGAAAGCGATTTTACCGGATCAACGCTCAGGCGCCGGTCAATGCCCCACCCTCAGGCTGTGGGTGGATCACGCCACACAGCCGGCGCCTTGCGCTCTTTTTCGATCCCGACCAGCGCAGCCTCATGCAGAACCAGGTCGGCCGCAGAGACCGAAATCACACTCAAGCCGGCCGGTGGCCACTGCGCCGCATCAGCGAGGCTGTGAGCCTGCGAGCCACTGTCCAGAGTGATCTCCAGACTGTCCTGGCCGCGGGTCATGGCGAGATAGACCTCAGCGAGCAGCTCAGCGTCCAGCAGTGCCCCGTGCAGACTGCGATGCGCGTTGGACACGCCGTAGCGATCGCACAGGGCATCGAGGGAATTGCGTTTTCCGGGATGCATTTCACGCGCCATCAGGAGAGTGTCGAGCACACCCGAGCAGGCCTGCCTGAAACGGCCGCCCCCCAGTCGGGCCAGTTCGGCATCGAGAAAGGACAGATCGAACGAGGCGTTGTGAATCAGGACCTCGGCGTCCTGAACGAACTCGAGCAGACGTTGCGCCACCTCGGCGAAGCGGGGTTTGTCGCGCAGGTCATCCCAGGTCATGCCATGGACTTCCGTGGCCGCCTCGTCGATCTCGCGTTCGGGATCGAGATAGACGTGCAGGTTGCGGCCGGTCAGCCTGCGATTGACGATCTCCAGACATCCGATCTCGATGATCCGGTGTCCGAGGTCGGCAGACAGCCCGGTGGTCTCGGTGTCGAGAACAATCTGTCTCATGAGCCGGCCGATGGATTCGGCTCGGGTGCCGGCTTGTGAACCGGCGCGCCTGGCAGTTCACCCCGCGCCTCGGCCAGCGCCTGCTCGGCCCGGGCCGAGCCATCGCGCTTGGTGCGGGTCAGCAAGGTATAGAAGGTCGGCACGACGAACAGGGTCAGCACCGTGCCCAGGCTCATGCCGCCCACGATGACCATGCCGATCTGGATGCGGCTTTCTGCACCCGCCCCGGTCGCCAGGGCAAGCGGCACCGCGCCGAGCACCATCGCACCGGTCGTCATGAGGATCGGACGCAGGCGCAAGGCTGCCGCCTCGACCACCGCATCACGAACAGAGCGGCCCTCGTCGCGAAGCTGGTTGGCGAATTCCACGATCAGGATGCCGTGCTTGGTGATCAGACCCACCAGGGTGATCAGGCCGATCTGGCTGTAGACGTTCAAGGTACCGCCACTCCACTGCAGCAACCACAGCGCACCGGTCATGGCCAGCGGCACGGTCAGCATGATGATGAACGGATCGATGAAGCTCTCGAACTGGGCAGCCAGCACCAGATAGATGAAGGCCAGTGCCAGCACAAAGGTCAGCGCCAGTGCGGAAGAGGACTCCTTGAACTCGCGGGTCTGGCCGTTGTAATCGATGCCGTATCCGCCTGGCAGGTGTTTTCGGGCTGCCGTCTCCAGGTAATCGACCGCCTCACCCAGTGACGTGCCGGGCGCGAGATTGGCGGTGATCGTCACGGCTCGGCGCTGTGCAAAGTGGTTGAGCTCGCGGGGGCTGACCGACTCCTTCCACTCGACCAGGCTGGACAGCGGAACCATGGTGTCATTGCGCCCCCTCACGAAGATGGCTGCGATGTCCTGCGGGGAATTGCGTGCCGTCGGCTCGACCTGAACCATGACGTCGTACTGTTCGCCGCTGCGCTTGAAGCGCGTGACCTGGCGTCCGCCCAGCATGGTTTCAACCGCACGCCCGATGGCCTCCACCTGAACGCCGGCGTCTGCCGCACGGTCGCGGTCGATGGTCAGGCGCAGTTCGGGCTTGTTCATGCGCAAGTCGCTGTCGACCGCCACCAATCCCGGCCATTGCTGCAGATCACGCAGCAGGGGCGCCACCGTCTTTTGCAGCTGCTCATGGGACTCGGACGTCAGCACCACAAAGTTGATCGGACGCTCCCGGATCGGTTGCCCCAGTGACGGCGGCGCGACCGCAAAGGCCAGGATACCCGGCACGCCCAGCAGCTTGGGCTGAAGCTCCTTGATGATTTCAGGAACCTTGCGCTGACGGTTGTCCCAGTCGGTCAGGCGCCAGAAGGCGATGCCCTGAGCAACCGTCGGATTACCCGCAACAACAAATGCGCGGTCGATCTCGGGGATGGTCTTGGCGATCTCCTCGAGCTGCCTGCCGTACTTCAGCGTGTAATTGATGGACGCGCCATCAGGGCCATTGATGATCGAGACGATCGTGCCGCGGTCTTCGGTCGGAGACAGCTCGCGCTTCATCGTGGTGACCAGCTGGTAGCACAGGGCGGCAATCAGCAGATAGGCCAGCAGGATGACCCATCGGTTGCGCAGCGTGAACCGCAGCACGGCAGCATATCCACGCGTCACGCCGTCCAGACCCGCTTCGATGGCGCTGCTGATCGCGTTGCGCTTGGGCTGATGCTTGAGCAACTTGGCGCACATCATGGGTGACAGCGTCAGTGCGACGAAGCCTGAGACGATCACCGACCCGGCAAGCGTCAGTGCGAACTCGGCGAACAGCCGTCCGGTTCGACCCGGCGAAAACGCCACCGGCGCATACACCGCAGCCAGGGTCAGGGTCATCGCAACGACCGCGAAGCCGACCTCCTTGACACCCTTGAAGGCCGCCGCAGTGGGCGACATCCCTTCTTCAATGTGGCGATAGATGTTCTCGAGCACCACGATCGCATCGTCCACCACCAGACCGATCGCGAGCACCATCGCCAGCAGGGTCAGGGTATTGATCGTGAAGCCGGCAGCGAGCATCAGCGCGAAGGTGGTGATCAGACAGACCGGAATCGTGATCAGCGGAATGAGGCTAGCGCGCAGCGAATGCAAAAAGAAAATGATCACGATGGCAACCAGCGCGACCGCCTCGAGGATCGTGCGGTAGACCGACTGGATCGACCGGTCAATGAAGACCGTGTTGTCGTTGGCAATCTGGACCGAAACGCCTGGCGGCAATTCCTTCTGGATATCAGGCAACTGGGCGCGCACTGCGTTGGCCAGAATCAGCGGATTGGCGGTGGCCTGCTTGATGATGCCGACCGAAATCGCATCGCGCCCATTGAGGCGCACCAGCGTGCGCTCGTCTTGCGGCGCAATCACCACCCGGGCCACGTCGCTGATTCGGACCGTGTGGTTGTTAACCGTCTTGACGATGACCTTCTCGAATTCACTGGCGCGCTGCAGGTCGGTGCGCGACACCACCGTGAATTCGCGCTGGTTGCTTTCGATGCGACCCGACGGAATCTCGACGTTCTGACGGCGCAGGGCATCCTCGACATCCAGCGGCGTGAGCCGGAATGCCGCCAGCCGCTCGGGGTCGAGCCAGATTCGCATCGCATAGCGGCGCTCACCGAAAATGCGGACATCGGCCGCGCCGGGCAGGGTCTGAATCTTGGGCTTGATGTTGCGGCTGACGAAGTCGGTGATGTCGAGCGTGCTCATTGAATCGCTCGAGAACGCCAGCCAGATCACCGGCGTGGCATCGGCCTCTACCTTGGCAATGACCGGCTCAAGGACGTCGGTCGGCAGCTTCTGACGCACTCGGGACACGCGATCCCGAACATC
This sequence comes from uncultured Burkholderiales bacterium, assembly GCA_903923345.1. GTDB lineage: Bacteria > Pseudomonadota > Gammaproteobacteria > Burkholderiales > Burkholderiaceae_E > UBA4615. The sequence continues at coordinate 6,599 of CAIXXI010000048.1, forward strand.
CGCCGCAGCCGAATCGGGTTCGCGATCGAGCTTGAACCGAACCGTGATCTGGCTTTGCTCGGGGCGCGAGATCGAGGTCAGCACATCGACTCCCTCGATCCCGGCGATCGAGTCTTCCATCGGCTTGGTGACCTGCGATTCAATGATCTCGGCCGATGCACCGAGGTATCGGGTGTCCACCGTGACAACCGGCAGATCGATGCGCGGGTACTCTCGCACCGCAAGGCGGTCGTAGCTCACCGCCCCCAGCAGCATCAGGACGAGAGACAGCACGGTCGCGAAGACCGGGCGGCGGATACAGATTTCGGACAAGGACATGGTTGCCCTCCGAGACGGTGAACGTTACCGGGAAGCGGCCGGCGCAGGTGCCGGAGCACTGGTACCAGGAGGCGCAGGTGCGGCGGACGGGGCCGCAGAAGCGGTGCCGGTGGGTGCAGGTGCTGCGGACGGTGCTGCAGTCGGTGCCGCAGTCGGTGCTGCGGACGGAGTCGCCCCGGGTGCCGACGCGCCTGCCGCGGGGCCGCCTCCCGAGCGCCGGTTCGGGTCGATCACCTTGACCTCCTGGCCATCCCGCTGCAGACGCAGCTGGCCGGCGGTCACCACCTGATCGCCCTCGGACAGCCCCTTGAGCACTTCGACCTTGCCATCGCTGCGCTGGCCGACCTGGATCTGGGTGCGCATGGCCTTGCCCGATTCGATCCGGTAGACGAACACATCGTTGCCCTGGGGAATCACCGCCTCTTCCGGCAGCATCAGAGCCTGCGGATTTTCGCGCAACACAACGCGTGCTTTCGCGAACATGCCGCTGCGCAGCGCGCCGTCAGGATTGGGCAACGAACCGCGGGCCAGCAATGAACGACCGTTCGCATCGATCTGGGCATCAACCGCCAGCAGCCGGGCGGTGAAGGTCTTGCCAGGCATGGAATCGAAGGCCAGCTGAATCGGCATGCCGGACTTGATCCGGCCGAGATAGCGCTCCGGAAGGCGCACATCGACTTTCATGGTCGAGATGTCTTCGATCACCGCGAGGTCGGCACCGTCCTTGACGAAGTCACCGGCGCTCAGGTTACGAAGGCCCATGACCCCGTTAAAGGGGGCGCGGATGAAGCTCTTGTCCAGCCGCGCCTCGACCAGCTTGAGCTTGGCATCCTGCACCTTGAGATTCGCGGCGGCCTGATCCTTGGCGCTTTGCGACACGAAATTGCGCTGGGCCAGATCACTGGTCCGCTCGAAATTGGACTGAGCCAGTGCCAACTCGGCCCGCGCCTGTTCGACCTCCGCGGTGTTCACCGAGTTGTCCAGAGCAAACAGCACCGTGCCCCTGCCGACGCGGGCGCCGTCCGTGAATCCAACCCGACTGATCCGTCCGGCGATCTCGGAGCGCAGCGTCACGGTTTCATTGGCCCGCAGGGTCCCGGCAGCAACCGCCTCTTCGACCAGGCGCGCAGTGACCACCTTGGCCGCCTCGACATTGACCGGACCGCTGGGGCGCCCGCCCGCACCCGCACCCGGCGCGGCACCGGTCTTGGGCGCATCCGGCCCGCCCGGTTTGGCCGGAGCCTGGCCGCCAGAACCTTGAGCCGCGCCCTTCACTTCGAACCCGAATGAGCCGGGAATGCGCTGCGACTGATAGGCATACCAGCCGAGTCCGCCCAATCCGGCTGCGGCAAGAATGAGATAGAGAAGCTTCGATTTCATGTAGGAACCAGCCGGGTCGATCGTCGAATTTAGCATGCACCCGCCCTGAAGAGGCCGGCGCGGGCCGCTAAAATCGAACGTCCAGGCCAGCCCCCTCGCCCGCCTGCACCGAGCAAAGACACCTCCCAATGGTCCAGCCTGCCTTCGCCCGCGACGCGGTGCGCCAACTCGCCGCCTCCCGGATCCGGGAGGTGGCCAACGCAGACATGGGCGCTCAGGACGTCCTGGCGTTCTGGTTCGGCGAACCTGACACACCCACTCCCCAGTTCATCATCGAGGCCGCCAAAGCCGCACTCGATGCGCATGAGACCTACTACGGGCCCAACCTGGGCATCCCGGCCCTGCGCGATGCCCTGGCCGCGTACATCCACAGACTGCACCCGGCCTGCACGGCCGATCGAAACCGGATTGCCATCACCAGTTCCGGGGTGTCTGCCCTGATGCTGGCTGCCCAGGCGCTGATCTCGCCGGGCGACCGAGTGGTTGCGGTCGTTCCGCTTTGGCCGAACCTGACTTCGATCGGCTCGGTGCTCGGCGCCCAGATCACCACCGTGGCGCTGGATGTTTCGCCCCTGAATTCGACCTGGCAACTCGATGTCGACCGATTGCTGGAGGCACTCACGCCGAACACCCGCATGCTGATGCTGAATTCGCCCGGCAACCCGACCGGCTGGGTGATGCCGCAGGCGGCCCAGCAAGCAGTGCTCGAGCATTGCCGCCGGCTGGGCATCTGGGTGCTGTCCGATGAGGCCTATGAACGGCTGATCTTCGATGGCAGCAACTGCGCGCCCTCCTTCCTGGACATCGGCCATGCGGACGATCGCCTGGTGGTGGCCAACACCTTCAGCAAGACCTGGCAGATGACCGGATGGCGGCTTGGGTGGCTGGTCATGCCGGCCACACTGACAGCGGACATCGAAAAACTGATCGAGTTCAACACCTCGTGCGCCCCTGGTTTCGTGCAGCGCGCCGGATTGGCGGCCGTACAACACGGGGAGGCGGCCACGCAGGCCTTCGTCGCGTCAGTGCGCACCGGCGCACAGGCCCTGCTCAACTCGCTTTCGGCCTTGCCACGGGTCCATGCGGTGGCGCCGGAAGGTGCGATGTATGTGCTGCTGCGAATCGACGGTCACCCGGACAGCCTGGCGCTGGCCAAGACACTGGTGAGCCAGGCGCGTCTGGGATTGGCGCCCGGGATCGCATTCGGGCCCGAGTGCGAGGGCTATCTGCGCTGGTGCATTGCGCGGCCCGCCAACGTCCTTCAGGAGGGCGTCAACCGCCTCGCTGGTTTCCTGTCTGCAAACTAAGGCGCGGTCAGCGCTGCGCCGCCTCGCGCAGGGCCTGATTGGCCAGCGCATCAGCACGCTCGTTCAGGACATCACCGTTGTGTCCTCTCACCCAGCGCACCTTCACGCTGCGCTCATCCGCAATCGAAAACAGTTTTTTCCATAACTCCAGATTGGCAACCGGCTCATTCTTCGAATTGCGCCAGCCCTTTCGCTCCCAACCCGCTCGCCATTCGCTCAATCCCTTGAGCACGTACTGGCTGTCCGAGACCAGTTCAACCACAACGCCTGCCGGCACCCTGAGCAGACCCTCTATGGCGGCGGTGATTTCGGCAATCTGGTTGGTGCCATGGCCGATGAAGCCCCGCGCCTCTTCGTGCTGCTGACCCTGCGGCGGCAGGATGACCGCACCCCAGGCGGCAGGGCCGGGGTTGCTGGGTGCACAGGCGCCATCGGTGTAGGCGGTCCAGTGAGTTGTTGCGTCGGGACGGTCGGCAGGCATGGGCTGAAATCGAAAGTCGTGGAGGCAGGCAGGGCTCTAAAGCGCCCCAGGCGGAGAGTATCGGCAATCCGCTGATCGGAACTGCGCGAATTCAAGCCGGAGCATACCGGGCCGTGCAGCCGATCTATTGACCCTTCGCAGTCGCCCCGATCGAATCGAGTGTCCGATCGGACTGGCGAGGTGTCCACGTGTTGCAGTCGAAAATCTCGAGTTACCTTGCATCGATGCGCAAGCACCAACCGATTCCGGTGACCGTGGCGCTGTGGGACGGGTCTCAGATTCCACTGGGGCCTGAGAGCAACGTGCGGATTTCCGTCAGATCGGCCAGTGCGGCCCGTTTCCTGCTGAATCCCTCGCTGGATTCGCTTGGGCAGGGGTACGTCGAAGGCCATCTCGATGTCGATGGCCGAATCGATGAGGTGTTTCAGGTCGCCGAATCGCTGGCGCGTCACAGTGACGGTGAGCCCTCGCGTGGCCGACGGCCTCTGGGCCCGATTGCTCGGGCGATCGGGCTTGCCAGCCATTCCCGAAAGTCGGACCGCCGTGCCATCGAGCACCACTACGATGTTTCGAATGCGTTCTACGCCCTCTGGCTGGACCCTCAGATGGTGTACTCCTGCGCCTATTTCAGCGATGCCTCGGTCGATCTCGCCTCGGCTCAGACCGCCAAGCTCGAGCACATCTGCCGCAAGATCCGTATCGCCCCCGGCCAGACCCTGCTCGACATCGGCTGCGGCTGGGGCGCGCTGGCGATGCATGCAGCACGACATCATGGCGCGCGTGTGGTGGGCATCACGCTGTCGAATCGCCAGTTCGAACTGGCCCGAGAGCGGGTCAATCAGGCGGGTCTGTCAGAACAGGTCGAGATTCGGCTGCAGGACTATCGCGACCTGACTGAAACCGAAGCCTTCGACCGCATCACCTCGGTGGGCATGTTCGAGCATGTCGGGCTGAACCGCCTGGGCGACTACTTCAGCATCGTTCACCGACTGCTCAAGCCCGATGGCGTGACCCTGAACCATGGCATCACCTCGTCCGATGTGGAACATCGGGAGGTCGGGCTCGGCGCCGGCAGCTTCATCGACCGTTATGTCTTTCCGGACGGTGAACTGCCGCATGTGAGCCTGGCCATCAAGGAGCTGTCGGCATCAGGACTTGAACTGGTCGATGTCGAATCCCTGCGGCGCCACTACGCACTGACACTGAGGCATTGGTCGGATGCGTTCGAACACCAGCTCGAGCAACTCGAATCGATCGCCGGCACACAGCGCTCACGCGTCTGGCGGGTGTATCTCGCCGGATGCGCTCATGCCTTCGCACAGGGCTGGATCAATGTCTATCAACTGCTTGCCGTCAAAGGCGCGAGTGGATCGAACCCCTTGCCCCTGACCCGTGATTTCATGTATCTGGATCGCTGACCCGCGCGACCGGCTCGCGCCTGGGGATCGATTCACGTTGCGCGGTGGGAACCGCGCGCCCAGCCGGTCTCGCCGCACGTTTCCAGGCCGGGCCCAGCATCCGCATGCCACGCACGCGCTTGACCGCACTGACCAGATAGACCGCCCCGCAGATCGGCCACCAGCGATCACCCGCCGACTCCATGAACCGGGCCCGATCCAGCCACAACTGCGACCGGAACGGCGGGCGAAAGCAGCCGTAGCGGGTTCGATCCATCTCGAAGCTGAGCAGCTTGCACCAGTCACGCAGCCTGGGCACACCGATCAGATGCTCTTCGCGGGGCAGAAAAGGTGCCATCACTGCGCTGGGCACCCACTCACGCAGCCCCCACAGGCTCACCGGATTGAACCCGGTGATCATCAGCCGCCCCTCGGGCCGCAGGACACGCTCGACTTCTCGCAGGACCTGATGGGGATCGTCAGTGAACTCCAGCACATGCGGCAGGACCACCAGATCAATCGACTGGGACTCGAAGGGCAACTCCTCGAACTGCCCGATCCGGACCACAGACCCGGCCCGCAGCGGCGTCGCATCGGACTCGAGCAGCGTGCTGACCCGATGCGGCATGCGGTTGGCGCGCAGCCCGTCCAGACCCGGCTCACCGAGTTGCACGGCATGAAAGCCGAACACATCGGCCACCGCTGCATCGATCTGAGACTGCTCCCAATCGAGCACATAACGGCCTGCAGGAGACGCCAACCAGGACTGCCAGGGATCCTCCCCGCCGGTGCGCTGTGTTGAAGCCGAGCCTTCGATGCGTAACATGTCCGATTCCTCGATTGCCTGAGCGCACCCGCCATGTCCGATCCCAGACAGAATACCAACGCCGAATTGTCCGACCCGGTTGCGCCCCACCCGCGCATCCTGCCGATCCCGGCCTTCAATGACAACTACCTCTGGTTGCTGCGCAGTGCCGACGGCCGACAGGCCACGGTGGTCGACCCGGGTGATGCCCGGGCCGTCATCGATCGCCTCGAGGCCGAGCACCTGGAACTGACCCATGTGCTGGTCACGCATCACCATGCCGATCATGTCGGCGGGCTGGCCGAACTCAAGCGTCGCTTTCCGCACCTGTGCGTGCACGGGCCGCACAACCCGCGCATCGAGGGCATCGACCGTCGCTACTCGGCAGGCCAGACGCTCAGGCTTGACGGCTTTGAAGCCTCTTTCGAAGTCATCGAGGTGCCTGGTCACACACTCGATCACATTGCATGGTTCGCCCCTGTGGTCGGATCGAAGGACCCGCGTCCGGTGCTGTTCTGTGGCGACACGCTGTTTTCCGGCGGCTGCGGACGGCTCTTCGAGGGCACGGCTGAGCAGATGCAGACCTCCCTGTCGAGACTGGGCAGCCTGCCGCCCACCACACTGATTTATTGCGCGCACGAGTACACCGCGTCGAACCTGCGGTTCGCGCGGATGGTCGAGCCGGACAGCGAGGCCCTGAACGCCCGTCACCGCGACGTCGAGATACTGCGCGCCGCAGACCAGCCAACCGTCCCGACGACCCTGGCCATCGAACTGGCAACCAACCCGTTCATGCGATCAGGACAAGCGACCGTGCGTCGGGCCGCCTTGGCGCGCCTGGGGCGTGAAGCCACCCATGATGCGGAGGTCCTGGGCGCGATTCGAGCCTGGAAAGACGCGACACGCTGAGCAAGGCTCTTGAAAGCACAGCCAAGCTAAATTGTCAAGGCATCTTGACCAATTACCCTCAGTCTCGTAGCATTCACGACACGTTGGCAAACGCCAATAAATACATGCACTTAGAGGGCAGCCTTGAAGCAATTTTCCAGATTCTGGTCTGAGTATTCCGGCCGCGCACTGCTGATCTGCGCGGCTGCCCTTATTTCCGGCTGCGCATCCACCGCACAGCAAGGCCCCTCCAGTTCCAGTTCAAGCGAAAGCGCCAACAAAACGGCTGCAGCATTGCCGCGAGATCAGTCACTCGCGGTGCGTTCCGAGGCAGCGCCGCTCCAGGCCGGGCCGGCCATCACCAACGCGACGGCAACCGACACCCTGCTGACCGACCCCCATGCCGACATCTGGATCCGCCTGCGGTCCGGCTTCTCGATGCCTGAACTCGACACGCCCCTGGTCCAGGAGAAAGTGCGTTTTTATCTGGCCAACCGGGAAGCACTCAATCGCATGTTCACCCGGGGCGGGCGTTACCTGCACTACATCGTCGAGGAAGTCGAGCGTCGGGGCATGCCCGCCGAACTCGCGCTGCTGCCCTTCGTTGAAAGCGCGATGAACCCGGTGGCGATCTCGTCAGCCAAGGCCGCCGGCCTGTGGCAGTTCATTCCATCGACCGGCAAGCAATACAACCTGTCGCAGAACTGGTGGGTCGACAATCGGCGCGATGTGGTTCAGTCCACGAATGCGGCACTCGACTACCTGCAGAAGATCTACGAAATGAATGAGCGCGACTGGTTCCTCGCCCTGGCGTCTTACAACTGGGGAGAAAACGCAGTCGCGCGTGCGGTGAAGAACAATCGCGCCCGAGGCATGCCGGTGGACTATCTGAGCCTGTCGATGCCCGCCGAGACGCGCCATTACGTCCCGAAGCTGATCGCGCTCAAGCACATCATCCAGAACGCAGATGCCCTGGGTGTTGCCCTGCCCGCCATCCCGAACAAGCCGTATTTCGTGACCATCGAGAAGACCCGACCGATCGACCTGAAGCTGGCCGCCCAGTACGCCGGCATGAGCGTCGATGAGTTTGTGGCGCTGAACCCGGCTCACAACCGTCCGGTGATTGCCGCAAGCCGCAACAATCAAATAAAGGTGCCTGCCGACAAGGCCGAGCAGTTCACCGCCTCGATCGCACAGCATGATCAAAGCACCAAGCCGATGGCCTCCTGGCAGCCCTACACGCTGCAGTCGGGTGAGTCCCTCGACGACGTCGCGCGCCGCGGCAACGTCTCGACGCAGGAACTGCTCAAGGCCAACGGACTGCGGTCAGCGTCCCGGATCATGCCGGGCACGCAAGTCATTGCGCCTCAGAGCACGGTGCAGGACGAGCGGCAGGTCGAGTCCTTCGCAGGGCCGAAGGTCTATGAGCAGGTGACCCTGTCGGCCGTCTACCATCGCGTCCAGCGGCGCGAATCTCTGCCCGCTATTGCCGCCAATTACGGGGTTTCGACCGACACCCTGTCTGCCTGGAATGGCGGTATCCGTTCGGCGCGCGCTGGCAGCAGCCTGCTGGTTCGCCCGGCTGTGAATCAGACCGTGTTGACCACCGCCTCC
>CAIXXI010000049.1 GCA_903923345.1 uncultured Burkholderiales bacterium
CCGATCAACGTGCTGTCGACCACCACGATCGGCCGGGTGCTCGAGGGCGGCGCGTCGATGTGCAGGCTGGCGGGCATCCCGATCGCCGGCGGCCACACCATCGATTCGGTCGAAGCGATCTACGGCCTGGTGGTGATGGGCCTGGTGCACCCCGACCGCGTCAAGCGCAATGCCGACGCCCGCCCTGGCGATCTGCTGGTGCTGGGCAAGCCGGTGGGCGTGGGGGTGATGAGCGCGGCGCTCAAGCAAGGTCAGCTCGGCGATGAGGGTTACGCGCAGATGATCGCCACGACCACCGCGCTCAACACCCCGGGGCCCGATCTGGCCGAACTTGCTGGCGTGCATGCGATCACCGATGTCACCGGCTTCGGCCTGGCCGGCCACGCGCTGGAACTCGCCCGCGGTGCCGGCTGCACCGTGGAATTGGACTGGCCCGCTGTGCCGCTGCTGGCGGGTGTTCGTGAGCTGGCCTCGCGCGGTTTCGTCACCGGCGCGTCGGGGCGTAACTGGGCAGGCTACGGTCACGACGTCGTGCTGCCGCTTGGCTTTGCCAGCGAAGACCAGGCCCTGCTGACCGATCCGCAGACCAGTGGCGGCCTGCTGGTGTCCTGCGATCCGAGCGCCCTGGACGCTGTGCTCGCGACCTTCCGAAAGCACGGCTTCGAGGCGGCGGCTGTTGTCGGTCGTGTGCTGCCCAGAACGGACTCTGTACTGCAGGTCAGGAGTTGAGTCTCAAAAGGTGAACATGCCGTTCACCCGCAGCGGCGCTGTACCCGGAACAGACCCACATTGGCATTCATGGCAAACATGCCGCATCTCACGAACTGAGTTTGCGACATCCGGCACGCCTTCAATTCAGGCGGACCTGCACCGCATTGATCCTGCCGTCGAACCTGAACGGCCGTCGCTCGATGTAGTCGAGCGACACCGATGATCCCAGGTCGACGCCGACATCGAACGTCTCACTCGCTGAAAACGCAGCCGCAACGGTGCGCTTGACCGTCGTGCGCGCCACCTCCTGACCATCGACCTTCAGCACCACCTCGGCAGGCGACAGCGGCTGGGCGCTGGCCAGCCGGGTCGTGACCTCGATGCGGTGCTGACCGGCGGGCAGCTTGTTTTTCGAACGCGCGATGTAGCGCTCGATGATCATCATGTTGTACTCGTAGACCAGCTGGCCCTTGTCCATGTATAGCGCGAGCCCACCGCCCGACCCACCCAGTGCGTACAACACGCCTGAGGCGTTTTCTGCGAACTCTGCGTCGATGGTCACGGTGCTGCTTTCGCGCCCCAGGCCCGGCGCGGTGAACTCGGGCATACGCGTCGTGCTGGCGTCGAATCGCCAACTGCTGTAAGGCGTCTTGATGCGGTCTTCGGGGTGCAGACGCAACCAGATGCCGGCACCCAGCGGGTAGACCTTGTTCGCCTTTGCCTGCATATCGAAGGCCTTCTGCAATGCTGCCAGGCGCTTCGGGTCCTTGGCCGCGAGGTCAATCGCCTGGGAGAAATCGCTGCGGATGTCGTACAGCTCCCAGACGTCCTTGGCTGAGTCCCACTCGGCCAAGCCCGGCGAGCCCGGCAGCCAGGGCACCAGCGGGCCGAAGGTCGCGGCGACGAAGCCATCCTGGTAGATCGCACGGCTGCCATTGTTGTCGAAGTACTGCACCTTCTTCTGCGCAGGTGCCTTCGCGTTGGCGAAGGTGTAGGCCAGGCTCACGCCATCGATCGGGTCTTGCTTGAAGCCGTCCACCACCTTGGGCGGCTTGATACCGATGACTTCGTAGAGCGTGGGCGCGATGTCATTGACGTGGTGAAACTGCGCGCGGGGCGTGCTGTCGGGCTTGATGCCTTTGGGCCAGGAAATGACCATCGGGTTGCGCGTGCCGCCGAAATGCGAGGCGACCAGCTTGGTGTTCTGGAAGGGTGTGTTGCCGGCCCAGGCCCAACCGGCGTGGTACATGCTGTCGGTCTTGGCAGTGCCCAGCGCGTCCAGCCCGCCGATCTTGTCGAGCGCCGCCATCTGCTGCTCGACGGTGTTCGGGATGCCGTTTTGCGCGAGCAACTCGCTGATGGTGCCGTTCTGGCCCTCTGCGCTGGCGCCGTTATCGCCGAAGATGTAGATCACGATGGTGTTGTCGCGGATGCCCTGACGCTCGAGTTCGGCAATGACCTTGCCGGCCTGCACGTCGACATGCTCGACGAAGCCGGCGTAGATCTCCATCAGCCGCAACTGGAACGGCCGCTGTGCTGCGGGGATGCTGTCCCATGACGGCATGGTCTTGTTGCGTGGCGTCAGTTGCGTATCAGCCGGTATCCAGCCGAGTTGCTTCTGTCGCGCAAAGACGCGCTCGCGGTATGCGTCCCAGCCGGTGTCGAACTTGCCCTTGTACTTGCTTGACCATTCCTTGCCGACCTGGTGCGGGCCGTGGGCCGCCCCGGGCGCCCAGTACATCAAAAAGGGTTTGTCGGGCGAGAACGCCCGATGCTTGCGCAGCCATGCGATGCCCTTGTCTGCCATGTCTTCGCTGAGGTGATAGCTCTCACCGTGCGGCGGCTCGATGATGTTGGTGTTTTCCACCAGGCGCGGTTCCCACTGCGAGGTTTCACCGGCCAGGAAGCCATAGAAGTAGTCGAAGCCGTGGCCGGTGGGCCAGCGGTCGAACGGGCCCATCGCCGTGGTCTGGTCGGCCGGCGTGTTGTGCCATTTGCCCAAGGCGGCCGTCTTGTAGCCGTAGTGGCGCAGCACCTCGGCAATCGTTGCAGAGGTCTTGGGGATCACCCCCGTATAGCCATCCCAGTCGACCGCGCGTTCCGCGATGGTGCCGTTGCCCACGCGCTGGTGGTTGCGCCCAGTCAGCAGTGCGGCACGGGTCGGCGAGCAAATAGCGGTGGTGTGAAAGGTGTTGTAACTGATGCCTTCTTTCGCCAGCTTGCTGAGCGTTGGCGTGTCGATCTCCCCGCCGAAGGTGGACGCCTGGCCGAAACCCACGTCGTCAAGCAGCACAATCAGCACGTTTGGCGCGCCTGGTTTCAGGTGCTCTGGCTGCGCACGGCGTTTATGCACCGAATCCTGCAGTCGCGGCATGGCCGAACTGGCGCTGGGCACCGGATCGAAGGGCAGCACCGCGCCATCGGCCTGGGTGGGCGCGGCGTGTAGCGCGGCGCTCGACAGGACCGCTACGACAGCGACAAAAAATGTTCTTGCTGGTTGCATGGGTTTCCCTCGAATGCGACTGCCTGCCCCGCTTCAGTTCGAGTGGCGCGATGCAGTGCCTGCTGCTTGAGCGACCTACTGTTTCGGATACCTGACGACCGTCTGGCCAATCCGGCCGTTGAAGGCAAACGGCGCCTGGTCGTAGTAGTCGAGTGACACAGGCGAACTGGTGTCGCTGCCGATATCGAAAGACTCATTCGTCGTGAAGTGCAGGGAGATCGCGGTGGGCACCTGGCCCTGGCCGACCACCTTGTCGTTGACCTTGATCGTGATGTCCATCGGGCCGCCCACCTTGCCCACCAACTTCGAGACGACTTCGATCCTGGCCTGTCCGACGGGCAGTTTGCCCGCAGACTTGATCTTGGTCCGATGCACGATGAACTGGTTGTATTCGTAGGTGATCGCACCGTCCTTCACATAGACCGTCAACCCGCCACTGAAGCCGCCCAAGGCGTAGAGCACGCCGCTGGCATCGGCCGGCAAATTCACATCCATGCTGACCACCGTGTCCACGATGCCCACCTTGGGCGCAGCCGACTCCGACATCAGCGTCATCGGCCCTTCGAATATCCACTCGGTGACCGGCGACCTCGGCGCGTCTTCAGGGTGCTTCATTGCGGTTGACCACAGGCCGCCACCGATCGGCAGGTTCTTGTTCCTGACCGACTCCATCAGGAACACGTCCTTCATCTCGGCGAGTTTTTGTGGCATCGCCGCCGCAAGATCATTGGCCTGGCTCCAGTCCTCGTTCAGGTTGTAGAGCTCCCACTGGTCCTTGTCCGGGGTCCACTCATTGGCGCCCTTGGGGATGCCGCCCACCCAGGGTTCACGAGGCCCCAGGGCGCTGGCAAACCAGCCGTCGTGGTAGATGCCGCGGCTGGCCATGATGTCGAAGAACTGCGTTGTGCGCGTGCCGGGCGCCTTGGCGTCGGCAAAGGTGTAGACCATGCTGACGCCGTCGAAGGCATCCTGCTCGAAGCCATTCACCATCCGCGGCGGGGCGATCTTGACGGCTTCGTAGATCGTCGGCACCACGTCGATGACATGATGGAACTGCGGCCTGGCCGTGGCGTCCGCCTTGAAGCCCTTGGGCCATGACACGGCCATCGGATTGCGAGTGCCGCCGAAATGCGCCCCCACCAGCTTGGTTGATTTGTACGGCGTGCCACCGGCCCAGGCCCAACCTGCGTGGTACATGTTGTCGGTCTTGGGACCGCCCAGTGCATCGAGCCCGCCGACTTCTTCCAGCGCCTTCAGGTGCTGCTGAATAGTGGTCGGAATACCGTTCTGCGCCAACTGTTCACTGATGGTGCCGTTCAGGCCCTCGGCGGAAGAGCCGTTGTCACCCCAGATGTAGAAGATCAATGTGTTGTCGAGCTTGCCCTGGCGCTCGATCTCGGCGATCACACGGCCCGCGTTGAAGTCGGCATGCTCGGTGAAGCCGGCGTAGACCTCCATCAGCCGCCGCTGAAACGGCTTCTCGGCGTCGGGAATGGAGTCCCACGAAGCCATCGATGCGGGGCGCGGCGTGAGCTGTGTGTTCTGCGGGATCCAGCCCTTGGCCTTGGCCTTGGCAAAGGCGTTTTCACGGTACTGGTCCCAGCCCGCGTCGAACTTGCCCTTGTACTTGTCCGCCCACTCTTTCA
>CAIXXI010000050.1 GCA_903923345.1 uncultured Burkholderiales bacterium
CACATAGTCATCGGCGATGATCGGAATCGTGCGCGGCTGTCCGGTGCCATCGTCAGACAGCGGCAGGCTGATGCGCCGACCGATCAGCGGGGCATAGCGCGGGTCTTCAGGGTGCACAGCGACTGCGGTGTCGCCCAGCATGGTCTCCGGGCGGGTGGTCGCGACCACCAGCGCATCCAGGCTCAGGCTGCGAGCGGGTTCGCTGTCGGTGGCAGGCAACTGCACGACGACCGCGTCGCCGACCAGCGGATAGCGAATCTCCCAGATCCGCCCATCCTCTTCTTCACTGTCGACCTCCAGATCCGAGACGGCGGTCTGCAGCGTGGGGTCCCAGTTGACCAGGCGCTTGCCGCGATAGATCAGGCCCTGCTCGTGCAGTTGCACGAAGACCTCGAGCACGGCCGCGCTCATGGCCGAGTCCATCGTGAAGTACCCGGCCCGGGCGCCGTCCACATCGGCATAGTCCCAGTTTCCAGCGGTCCCGAGCCTGCGCATTTGGCCGATGATCGTGGTGCCTGACTGTTGACGCCACTGCCAGACCCGATCGAGGAAGGCATCGCGGCCCAGGTCGTGCCGCGTCTTGCCTTCGGCCTGGAGCTGGCGCTCGACCACCACCTGCGTTGCGATCCCGGCATGGTCGGTGCCGACCACCCAGTTGACGTCCGAGCCTTTCATGCGCTGCCACCGGACCAGCGTGTCCATTAGGGTCTGCTGAAAGGCATGCCCCATGTGCAGCGTGCCGGTGACATTCGGCGGTGGCAGCTGGATGCAATAGCCAGGCGCCTTCGGGTCGGGTGAAGGCCGATTGCGAAACAGGCCCGCGTTGTCCCAGCGTGGATACCAGCGCGCCTCGATAGCGGCCGGCTCGAAGCTCTTGGCCAGGGATTCTTGGGCCGGTTCGCTGGCGGCTGACGGGGCGGGGTTTTGCTGCGGAGCATTCATAAGGGATCGGGCGTCTGGCGGAGCTGGGTCAACCCGCGATTATAGGTGGGCGGGTGGACTGCCCGCTGCGCGCTGAGCAGGCTATGCAGGCCCGCAGCGAGGCTTTCAGCGGTCTTCAGCGCGGTGCCGGGCCCGCCAGCGTGCGCTGTCGATCCAGTTCGGCCGCGACGGCTTCAGCGACGATATCGCTGACTTCCTGCGAGATGGCACTTCGCAACTGAGACGTGACCGCGACGGTTGCGTCGTGAAGTGCGGATTCCAGTGTTTCGCGAACTTCGGTGGAAATCACTGCATCAACCCGCTGCATCAGTCTGACGGTCACCGCGTCATTGACTCGATCGGCGAGGGCCTCCCAGTCGATTGGCCCGGGTTGATCCGGCTTCGCGACATCGCTCTTCGGGACATGCAGCACCTCGGTCAGCAGCGGGATTGCGTCGTCGCCGGAGTGGCTCAGCGGTTCAAAGGGTTCGATGGCCATGTGAGCTCAGCGACCCGCCTCCAGGGCGGCGATGTCATGGGTTTCGATCGGGTAACCGCGGGCACGATAAAAAACCAGCCGGCTTCGCGCATGCGCCCGATCCTGCTCATCGGTCGAGACCAGCTCGATCAGGCGATCAAAACGGGCATAGCCCGGCGGCAGCGCGTTGCCCAGATTGATCATGAGGTCGTGGTCGGCTTCGAGCGGATCCGAACTGCTCAGCACCACGGGCGTCTCGGGTGCCAGTGGGTCACCCGCCATGACGTGCGGAATGAAATCGTGCGACGAGAAGGTCCAGAGCGCCTGGTCGAGCTCGGCAAGTTGTGCGGCACTGTCGCTGTAGATCAGCATCCGCTTGCCGGCCCGGTAGGCTTTGCGGACCAATCGGCAGCTGTAGCCCAGCTTGTCGGGCGTGTTGAAGTGAAAGTCGATGCGGGTCATGGTCAAGGCGTGGGCCGACCCTCAGGGCCGGCCCGTACCGCAGGTTCAGGCGGCGCTGGCGCGACCCAGCACGAACTGGGTCAGCAAGGGCACCGGGCGTCCGCTCGAACCCTTGGCCGCACCACTGCGCCAGGCCGTGCCTGCGATGTCCAGATGGGCCCACTCATAGGCTTTGGTGAAGCGGGCCAGAAAGCAGGCTGCGGTCACCGCACCGCCGGCGCGCCCACCGACATTGCCCATGTCGGCGAAATTCGATTTGAGCGCCTCCTGATATTCGTCATCCAGCGGCATGCGCCAGCAGGTGTCCGATGCATCGCGGCCGCTGACCGCGAGCTCGGCGGCCAGGGTGTCGCTGCGGGTGAACAGACCGCTGTGGTGGTGTCCGAGCGCCACGACGCAGGCTCCGGTGAGGGTGGCGATGTCGATGACCGCCGCCGGCTTGAAGCGCTCGACATAGGTGAGTGCATCGCACAGGATCAGGCGGCCTTCGGCGTCGGTGTTGAGGATCTCGACCGTCTGACCCGACATCGAGGTGACGATGTCGCCCGGTCGGGTGGCCTTGCCGGAGGGCATGTTCTCGCAGGCCGGAATCACGGCAATCAGATTGACCTTCGGCTGCAAGGCAGCCACAGCGCGCATCGTGCCCAGGACCGAGGCGGCACCGCACATGTCGAACTTCATCTCGTCCATTTCAGCCGAGGGCTTGATCGAGATGCCGCCGGTATCGAAGGTGATGCCCTTGCCGACCAGCACGATCGGGGCACGCTTGGGGCCGCCGCCTTCGTAGCGGATCACGATGAGTTTTGGCGGCAGGTCGGAGCCTTGGGCGACGGCCAGCAGCGCGCCCATCTTGAGCGCTTCCATCTGCTTGCGCTCGAGCACTTCGACCTTCAATCCGAATTGCTTGCCGAGCTTGCGCGCGGTGTCGGCCAGGTAAGCGGGGGTGCAGACATTGGGCGGCAGGTTGCCCAGGTCGCGTGCCAGGTCGGTACCGTCAGCCACCGCGCTGGCGGTCCTCAGTTCCGCGGCGACCACCGCGGTCTCGGATCGCTCGCAGCCGAAGGCCAGCGAGCCGGGCCCGCCTGCAGGCGTATCGGGACGGCTTTTCATCCGGTCGAATCGATAGTGCAAATCGCGGGCGGCACTGGCCTGGATGCGCACTTTCCAGGGCGTGTCTCGTCCGGGAACTTCGACTTCGTTGAGCCAGGACACCGCATCGCGCGCACCGGTGCTCTGCAGTGCTCTCAGTGCAGAGCGGGAGGCTTCGGAGAAGGCTTTCTCCGACAAGCGTGCGGTCTCACCGACCGACACAAGCAGCACGCGCTCGACGATGCCGTTCAGCCCGACCAGCAGGGTCGCGCCGGACTTCGCGCTGAGGTCGCCTCGAGCCAGCGCTGCGGTGAGTGCGCCCGCTGAGAGGGTATCGATGGCGATGCCGGCAGGGCTCAGTTTTCCGGCTGCAACCGCCACGATGGCGCATCCGGTGCGGGTCTTCTCGGGTGCAGCAGTCTTTGTGCTAAATTGCATCGCGGCCTTCCTGGGCTTCAGTTTCGGGAATGTTCGGGCACCGTCCGGGCCCCTTGTCTGCCCCAGTATAAGCGAGCCCCCAGCCTCCAATGCTGTTCCAAAAAGCCCTGCGCCGCGACCTGTTCAACACCGCGGGCGTGGTGTTTGCCACTTTGTTCACGATCATGGTGACCACGACCCTGATCCGACTGCTGGGTCGTGCAGCGGTCAACAAGGTCGACAGCGCCGACCTCCTTCCGCTCATTGCATTTGCCTCGGTCAATGTCTTGCCGATCCTGCTGGTTCTGACGCTCTATGTGTCCGTGCTGCTGGTGCTGACCCGCGCCTATCGCGATTCAGAAATGATGGTGTGGTTTGCCAGCGGCCTGAGTCTCACGGCCTGGATCAGACCCGTGTTGCGTTTCGCGCTGCCTTTTGTCGCGCTGATCGCGGTCGTCTCGCTCGTGGTCGGACCCTGGGCCAATCAGCAGGCCAGCGAGTATCGACGTCGTTTCGAGCAGCGCGAAGATGTGTCGATGGTGCAGCCTGGCCAATTCCGGGAGTCCTCATCCTCGAACCGAGTGTTCTTCGTCGAGTCGGTCAGTGAAGATCAGACTCGCGTGCGCAATGTGTTCGTCACTCAGTTCCGCGAGGGGCGACTGACTGTGGTGGCCTCGGCGGGCGGAAAAATCGAGACACAGCCCGATGGCGAGCGCTTCCTGGTTCTGG
The DNA here is from genome assembly GCA_903923345.1 of uncultured Burkholderiales bacterium. Classification (GTDB taxonomy): domain Bacteria; phylum Pseudomonadota; class Gammaproteobacteria; order Burkholderiales; family Burkholderiaceae_E; genus UBA4615. Next base: position 4,097 of record CAIXXI010000050.1, read on the forward strand.
AAAACGGTCGGCGCTGGGATGGTGTGTGGGGCGGCAATGCCTATCGGCTGATGGAGTTTGATCGCTATGGTGTGTTCCTGAAGCCATCCCCTGCGCCTGCGCCCGATGACCGGGCGCGTGCACAACCGACCATGGTGCTGATCGCCGATCCGAGCAGTGCCAATCTGGGTGAACTCGCCTGGCGTCTGGGCATGCCGATCTCCGGGCTGGTGGTGGCCCTGCTCGCTGTCCCATTGGCATTCGTCAACCCGAGGGTGGGCCGTTCAGTGAATCTGATTGCAGCCATCCTGATCTATGTCGCCTACAACAACGCCAGTGGCCTGTTCAAGGCCTGGGCATCGCAGGGCAAGGTGTCCTTCATCGTCGGGCTGCTGGCAACCCATGTGCTTGTGCTCGCACTGACCGCATTCCTGTTCTGGCGTCGAACTTCATTGCTCAGACTGTGGCCCTGGAGTGCGGGTGTTCGGGGCAGTCGCGCTCCAGACGTGTCCGCGGGCGTGGCGAACCCATGACGCTGATTGGCCGGTATCTGGCCCGCGAGATTGGTCTCGGTGTGCTGATGGTGCTGTCGGGCTTTCTGGCCCTGTTTGCATTTTTCGATCTGGTCAATGAGCTGGATGACCTGGGTCGGGGGGCCTATCGCATCGGGCAGGTGCTCCTCTATGTCGCCCTGACGCTGCCGGGTCGCATCTACGAACTGATGCCGGTCGCCGCCCTGATCGGTTCGATTTTCGCGCTCGCTCAATTCGCCTCTCATTCTGAATTCACGGCTTTTCGGGCTGCGGGCATGGGCAGAATGCAGGCGCTCAAGGCGGTCCTGCTGGCCAGTGCCGGCTTCGTGGTACTGACCTTGCTGGTCGGTGAGGTCATCGCGCCCCCTTCGGAGCGCCTGGCACAGCGCGTCCGGATGGCCGCACTCGGAACCGATGCGCTGGCTCAGTTCCGCTCGGGGATGTGGGTCAAGGACACGGCTCGGGGCGAATCGGGCTCGGCTGAGTCGCTTCGATTCGTCAACATCGGGCGCCTGCTGCCCAACGGGACCATGGAGTCGATTCAGATTTTTGAGTTCACGCCCGACTTCAGCCTCAAATCCGTGATCCGTGCTGCGCAGGCTGAATTTGCAAGCGGCAATGACTGGCGACTGTCTGATATCGAAGAGACCCGATTTGTCGCCGGCAAGACGGCCGAGGGTGCGCAGACGCTGCAATCGCAGGTGATCCGCGAGTCACACCGATCCTGGCACACCGAGATCGGCCCTGACATCGTGCGTGTTTCGATGGTTGATCCCGCGCGGATGTCCCTCATGGGGCTGATGCAGTACACCCGCCACCTCAAGGACAATCAGCAGAATGCGGACCGATACGAAATCGCGATGTGGAAGAAGATCGTCTATCCGCTGGCGGTGGTCGTCATGATGATGCTGGCGCTGCCCTTCGGGTATCTGCAGGTTCGCTCGGGCAGCGGGGGCTACAAAGTGTTCGCAGGCATCATGCTGGGCGTGACCTTTCACTTCATGAATGGTCTGTTTTCTCACCTCGGGTTGCTCAACACCTGGCCGGCCTGGTTGTCGGTCAGCATCCCGAGTCTGGTGGCACTCTCGGTGGCGCTTGCGTTGCTGGCCTGGGTCGGGACGATGCGATGAATTCGATCAATAC